>NZ_JBFAOJ010000154.1:0-12484 GCF_040675205.1 Streptosporangium sp. NPDC049644
CGCGCCGGGGGGGGCGGTCTTCTTTTTTTCCCGCCCCGCTTTCCATCAGCCCCTCCGGGGGGCCGGCCCCCCCCGCGGGCGTCGCCGGAACCCGTTTCGGACCTTCTCGGTCCGGTGGGTGCGGACCGCTCAGCGGAGCTCGCGTTTGAGGATCTTGCCCGTCGCGGTCATCGGCAGCGCGTCACGGAACTCGATGATCCGCGGATACTTGTACGCGGCCATGTTCTCCTTACCCCAGGCGATGAGCTCGTCCTCGGTGACCGTCGCGCCGGGAGTGCGGATGACGTACGCCTTGACCTCCTCGCCGTGCGAGTCGTGGGCGACTCCGACCACCGCGGCGAGGGAGACCTCCGGATGGGTGATCAGGACCTCTTCGAGCTCGCGCGGGTAGACATTGAAGCCACCCCTGATGATCATGTCCTTGGCCCGGTCGACGATGGCGTAGTAACCGTCCGCGTCGCGGGTGGCGATGTCGCCGGTGCGGAACCAGCCGTCCCTCATGACCTCGGCGGTCGCCTCAGGCCGGTTGTAGTAGCCCTTCATCACGTTGTGGCCGCGGATCGCGATCTCGCCGGGCCCTTCGCCCTCGATCGTCTTCCAGTCGCCGTCGACCAGCTTCATCTCCACACCCCAGATCGGCGTGCCGATCGTGCCGGGCTTGGTGGGCCTGCCCAGCTGGTTGAAGCTGGCCACCGGGGAGGTCTCCGACAGGCCGTACCCCTCCAGGATCCCGATCCCGAAGGTCGCCTCGAAGTCCCTGAGCACCTCGACGGGTGAGGACGCGCCGCCGGCCACCGCGACCCTGAGCGAGGTGGGCACCTCGTCGCCCTCGGCGTGGATCTTCGTCAGCATGGCCCAGTACATGGTCGGCACGCCCGCGAACAGCGTGACGTTCTCGGCGCGCATCAGTTCCAGGGCGGGCCCCGGTTCGAAGCGCGGCACGAGCACGACGGTCGCCTGGCGCCGGAACCCGGCGTTCATGACGACGGTCTGCCCGAAGGAGTGGAAGAGCGGCAGCACCGCCAGGTAGACGTCGCCGCCCTCGGTGCGGGGGAACATCTCATCGGAGACCATGGCGTTCAGCAGCATGTTCTGATGGCTGAGCTCGGCACCCTTGGGCTGGCCGGTGGTGCCGCTGGTGTAGAGGATCACGGCGGTGTCGTCGGGTGCGGTCTGCACGGTCTCGAACTCGCCGGACACGCCGTCGAGCGCCGCCCAGAGCGTCTCGCCGTATTCGGACTCGGTGGCGAACGCGGCGGCGGGCAGCACGAAGAAGTGCTCCGCCGACGATCCCTCGAAGCCCGCCCTGCCCCGCTCGCCGAGCGGCAGTTCGGGAGTGCCCTCGAAGCAGAACAGTGCCTTGGCCTGGGAGTCGTCCAAGTGATAGGCGATCTCCCTGGACTGCAGCAGCACGTTGAGCGGCACGACCGTGGCGCCGGTCTTGAGAATGCCGTAGTAGACGAAGGGGAAGTACGGCAGGTTGGGACAGGCCAGCGCGACCTTGTCGCCCTTACCGACCCCCCTGGAGACCAGTAGGTTGGCAACCTGGTTCGCGACGGTGTTGACCAGGGAGTACGGCAGTCGCAGGTCGCCAAAGACCAGTGCGGTGCGGTCGGGGTTCTCCCGGGCGCTGTCCTCCAGTGCGATCGACAGGTTGAGCATCGTGCGTCCTCCTCCGAGCGAGCTCTGACCCGCTCATACTGGCAGCCCTCAGATACCTACTGGTAGGTAACTTTGATTACAAATTGACGGGCAAACCATGGGGGAGTAAGCAGATAAGAGCCCGCTTACGGGGAGGCGAGCTGACCGTCTGTGCGAGGAGGGGTCAGTGAGCGTGGAGTACGACTATGTCATCGTGGGCGCGGGGTCGGCGGGGTGCGTGCTGGCCAACCGTCTCTCCGCGGATCCGGGCACGAGGGTCGCCCTCATCGAGGCGGGCGGTTCCGACAGGAGGCTCGAGGTCCGGATGCCGGCCGGCTTCGCCAAGCTGTTCAAGACCGAACACGACTGGAACTTCACCACCGCCAAGCAGCCCGAGCTCTCCGGCAGGGAGCTCTACTGGCCGCGCGGCCGGATGCTCGGCGGCTCCTCCTCGATGAACGCCCAGATGTGGGTACGCGGGCACCGCGCGGACTACGACGGCTGGGGCGTGCCCGGCTGGTCCTACGACGAGGTCCTGCCCTACTTCCACCGGATCGAACGCCGCGCCGGCTCCAACCGCGGCGGCGTGTACGGCACGGAGGGCCCGATCCACATCTCGGAGCTGCGCTCCCCGAACCGCGCCACCGCGCTCTTCCTGCGGGCCTGCGAGGAGTTGGGCATCGCCCGTCTGGAGGAGCTCAACGGCCCCTCCAACGAGGGCTGCTCGCCGACGCCCGTGACCCAGTACCGGGGGCGCCGCTGGAGCTCCGCCGACGCCTATCTCGGACCCGCGGCCAAGCGGCCCAACCTCACGGTGCTGACCTCCTCGCAGGTGAACCGGGTGCTCATCGAGGGCGGGCGGGCGATCGGCGTGGAGTACGGCGGCGGTGACGGTAGCGGTGACGGAGGCACCGTGGTGCGGGCGCGCGGGGAGGTCGTGCTGTCGGCGGGGGCGATCGGCTCCCCGCACCTGCTGATGCTGTCGGGCCTAGGCCCGGCCGACGAACTGCGGACCGCCGGCGTCGAGCTGGTCCACGAACTGCCCGAGGTCGGCGCCAACCTCCAGGACCACCTGGCCTCGGGCGTCGTCCTGCACTGCCCCGAGCCGATCACGCTCGCCGGTGCCGAGTCGGCGGGCAACCTGCTCCGCTTCCTGGTCGGCCGCCGGGGCATGCTCACCTCCAATGTCGGCGAGGCCGTGGCGTTCATCCGCACCTCTCCCGAGGAGCGCGCCCCCGACATCGAGTTGATCTTCGCCCCGGGCCCCTTCGTCAACCACGGCCTCACCCCGCCGCCCGGCCACGGCCTGACCATCGCCTCGATCCTGCTCCAGCCCGAGAGCCGCGGCCGCGTCTCGCTGGACGGCCGCGACGTCGTGATCGATCCCGGTTACCTGACGGCGGAGGCCGACGTCCGGCGGCAGGTGGCCGGGCTGCGGAAGGCCGGGGAACTGTTCGCCACCGAGGCGCTCCGGCCGCTCGCGGGACCCCCGATGGACCCGTACTGGGGGGCGAGGAGCACCGAGGAGCTCGTCCGCTGGATCCGCGAGCGTAGCGAGACCCTCTACCACCCGGTCGGTACCTGCCGGATGGGTGAAGATCCCGAGTCGGTGGTGGACCCCGCCCTGAGGGTCCGCGGCGTCGCGGGACTGCGGGTGGTCGACGCCTCGGTGATGCCGGTCATCAACCGGGGGCACACCCACGCGCCCACCGTAATGATCGCGGAAAGGGCCGCCGATCTCATCACCGCAGCCCGCTGAGCCGTATATGTGGACAAAGTGTGTTATGACTCACACTTGACGTAAGTAATTACTTGCATAAATCTAAGGCAATGACCGTGAACATGGCGGATGTCGACCTGTCGGAGATTCCGTTCTGGGGGCTTCCTCAGCGGGAGCGCATGGAGGCCTTCCGGCGTCTCCGCGCGCTGGACCGGCCGGTGTTCACGAAGGAGAACAAGATCCCCTTCATTGGGCACGGGGCCGGTTACTACGCCCTGGTGCGGCACGCCGACGTCTCCGAGGCCAGCAGGAACGCCGGGGTGTTCAGCAGTGAGCCGACCGCCAACAGCATCGCCGACATGCCCCGCTGGCTGGCGGTGTACTTCGGCTCGATGATCAACATGGACGACCCCCGGCACGCCAGGCTCCGCCGCATCGTCTCCAGGGCCTTCACCCCCAGGGTCCTGGCGAAGATGGAGGAGGACCTGCAGCGGGCGGCGACCCGGATCGTGGACGAGGCGATCGCCGAGGGACCGGGCGACTTCGTCACCCAGGTGGCCGCCCGGCTGCCCGTCGAGGTCATCTGCGACATGATGGGCATCCCCCCGGAGTTCCATCACCGGGTCCTGCGCGCGACCAACATCATCCTGGGCAACGCCGACTCCGAGTACACCGGAATCGATCCCGAGTTGAACCGGTGGAACGTGGCCCGGGGCCTGATCAAGCTGTTGGCGGCCGGGCGCGAGCTGAACAGGCTGGCGGCCAGGCTCGGCCGCGAGCGCCGGGGCGCCTCCACGGGCGACCTGACCAGCATGCTGGTCAACGGCGATGAGCACCTCACCCCGCAGGAACTCGGCTCGTTCTTCATCCTGCTGGTGGTCGCCGGAAGCGAGACCACCCGCAACGCCATCTCGCACGGCCTCAAGCTGCTCACCGACAATCCCGAGCAGCGCGAACTGCTCGTCGGCGACTTCGAGAAGCACATCCCCGGCGCTGTGGAGGAGATCATCCGCTACTCCACCCCGGTCATCCAGTTCCGCCGTACGGTCACTCGCGACCACGAGATGAACGGGCAGCGGTACCGCAAGGGCGACAAGGTCCTGCTCTTCTACAACTCCGCCAACCGCGACGAGAGCGTCTTCACCGATCCCGACGTCTTCGACATCACCCGCCACCCCAACCCGCACGTGGGCTTCGGCGGCCCAGGCCCCCACTACTGTCTCGGCGCCCACCTGGCCCGCCGTGAGATCACCGTGATGTTCCGCGAGCTGTTCACCCGCCTGCCCGAGATCCGATCGGCCGGTGAGCCCTCCTATCTGCTCTCCAACTTCATCAACGGGGTCAAGCACCTGTCGTACACGACCTGACCGCCGGTGCCGGGCGAGGGGTCGGGGCGATCGCCGCCACGGCGGCCAAGCGAATGCTAGGTTCCGCCTCATGGACATCAGCACCGTCACCGCCAACGGCGTCGAGTTCGCGTACCTGTCGGCAGGAAAGGGGCCGCTCGCACTCTGCCTGCACGGCTTCCCCGACACCGCGCACACCTGGCGGCATCTGCTACCCGAGCTCGCCGGGCGTGGTTACCGCGCGGTCGCGCCGTTCATGCGCGGCTACGCGCCCACCTCGATCCCCGCCGACGGCGCCTACGAGGGCGGGGCGCTGGTCGCCGACGCCTGCGCGCTGCACGAGGCGCTCGGCGGCGACGGCGACGCCGTGCTCATCGGCCACGACTGGGGCGCCTTCCCCGTCTACGGGGCCACCGCCTTCGCTCCCGAGCGCTGGCGCAGGGCGGTCGCGATGGCGGTGCCCCCGATGGGCGCGATGCTGGCCGCCTTCTTCGACTACGAGCAGCTCAAGCGGTCGTTCTACATCTTCCTCTTCCAGACCGGGCTCGCCGAGGCCGCCCTGTCGCGGGACGGGTTCATCGAAGGGCTGTGGCGCGACTGGTCGCCGGGCTACGACGCGGCCGAGGACATCGCGTTCGTGCGGCGTGCTCTGGGCTCTCCGGAGAATCTCGCCGCCGCGATCGGCTACTACCGGGCGATGCTCGGCACGGTTGCACCCACCGGCCGCTACACCGCCGAGCAGTCCGCGACCGGCGGGCAGGTTCCGATCCTCTACCTGCACGGGGTCCGTGACGGCTGCCTGGGGATAGGGCAGGTCGATCAGGCCGCGGCCTTCCTGCCGCCGGGCTCCAGGGTGGAGCATGTTCTTCAGGCAGGGCACTTCCTGCATCTGGAACGGCCCAGGGAAGTCAACGACATCGTTCTCGACTGGTTGCGCTGAGGATCCTGTGGCAGGATCGGTAAAACCGAATGGGATTCTAGTGGAGGCTGGCGTGACGGTTTCACTCGCGGACATCGACCTGTCGGACATCGCTTTCTGGGAGCGTCCGATGGCCGAACGGGAGGCCGCCTTCGCGCTGCTCCGCGCGCAGCCGGGCCCGATCCTGTTCGCCGAGCCCGAGATCCCCTTCCTGCCGCCGGGCCCCGGTTACTACGCCCTGGTGCGGCATGCGGACATCACCGAGGCCAGCCGTCACCCCGAGATCTTCTCCTCGGGCCGGGGGGCGACATCCGTCCAGGACCTCGGCCCCGACTTCAACGAGTACTTCGGCTCGATGATCAACATGGACGACCCTCGGCACGCGCGGCTGCGCCGGATCGTCGCCCGGGCGTTCACCCCGAAGATGATCAAAAAGTTCGAGGCGGACGTCGACGCGGCCGCCGCGCGGATCGTGGACGAGCTGATCGCCACCGGACCCGGCTGTGACTTCGTGACCGAGGTGGCCGCCAAGCTGCCCCTGAAGATCATCTGCGATCTGATGGGCATCGGACCCGAGCACTACCAGGAGGTCTTCGACGCCACGAACATCATCCTGTCGGGCGGCGACCCCGAGTTCATCGCCGACATCAGCCGCGTGGCGGAGTTGCTCCTCGGTACGGGGCAGCGGCTCCAGGAGCTCGTCGTCTCCCTGGCCGCCGAGGGCGGGGACAACCTCACCACCTCCCTGACCAGTGCCAACATCGACGGTGAGAAGCTGACGATGCAGGAACTGGGGTCGTTCTTCATCCTGCTGGTGGTGGCGGGCAACGAGACCACCCGCAACGCCATCTCGCACGGCCTGCACCTGTTCACCGAGAACCCCGACCAGCGCGCCCTGCTGCTGGAGGACATCGACGGGCGCCTGCCCGGTGCCGTGGAGGAGATCGTCCGTCTGGCCTCGCCCGTCACCTGGATGCGCCGCAGCCTCACCCGCGACCACGAGATGAACGGTCACCTCTACCGCGAGGGGGAGAAGGTGCTGCTCTACTACTGGGCCGCCAACCGCGACGAGAGCGTCTTCACCGACCCGCACCGCTTCGACATCCTGCGTACCGAGGGCCCGCACGTCGGTTTCGGCGGACCCGGGCCGCACTTCTGCCTGGGCGCCCACCTGGCCCGCCGCGAGATCACCGTGATGTTCCGCGAGCTGTTCACCCACCTGCCCGCGATCCGCTCGGTCGGTGAGCCCGACCGCCTGCGATCCAGCTTCATCAACGGGATCAAGCACCTCGACTGCGATTTCTGAGGCCCTGCCACATCCTGCCGGTGGTGACGGGCCGGCAGGGCGGGGGCGACTCCAGCCCGGCCGGAACACGGAGCGCGCCCGCCGGGCCGTTCGTGCCGGCCAGGTCACCGCCCCGGTACGCGGATCGACTTGAAGACCGTGTTGATGTCGGGGAGCAGTTCCTTCTTGCTGTCCGGCACCGACATGTAGACGATCGCCGGCAGGTCGGCGCCGGTGCTCACGGCCGCCACGACCATGGTCGTCTTCGAACCGCCCGAGGTGATCTCGTATGCGGCGAGCTGGCCGGGCAGGCCGTTCACGGACAGGGTCTGCTGGGCGGTCTTGCGGGCGGTGTTGTCCTCGGGGAAGAACCGCTTGCGGCCGGTGGAGGCCACCGCGTTGATCACCGGGGCGAGGTTCTCCGGCGAGGTGTACCTGCTCTTCAAACGAGGCGAGAGCGGGCCCGACATCAGCTGCGCGAACTGGGTCTTGCCTGTGGAGTCCGTACCGGCGGGGAGATACTGGCGGGTTGTGAAGCCGTAGGTGGTGGGCACGCTGGGGCGCTGGTCCTGCCGCCACGGGGCACCGAGCTGGGCCAGGGTGATCCCCGCGGGCTGGTCGGTGAGGGTACCGACCACCGGCGAGGGATCGCCGCTGAATCGCGGCAGGCGACCGATGGTGGCGGGCTTGGCGGTCTTCTGGGGAGTCGCCGAGGGCTTGGGCTCGGCGATCTCCTCCTCGGCGGAGGCCAGCGGCCCGGCCAGGAACGCCCAGAGCACCGCGCCGACCAGCGCGATGATCACAGAGCCGGCCAGCGCGAAGATCCAGACCGGCCGACCTTGCTCCTCGAACTCGTCCGCGTCCTCGATGGCCTGGTAGTTGTCGCCGAAGACCGTGTTCCACAGCTCCTGCTGGCGCTCGGGCGGAGGGGTCTTCGGGCCGCTGATCTGGCCGGCGGTGACGAACGGCCTGTTCGGGTCGGAGGGGTCGCGGCTCAGGTGATGGCCGGGCTGCCCCGGATGCGCGGGCTGTCCCGGTTGGGGCTGTGGCGGTTGGGGGCCACCGGCTCCGGGGTGAACGGGAGCTCCCTGCGAGGGAGCCTGGGAGGCCGCCGCCGCGTTCGCCGCGGCCATGGCCCACATGGCGGGGTTGTCCGGCACGCCGTAGCTGCGCCGCGCGTTTCCGGCGCCGTTTCCACCGCCCCCGTCAGGGGAGGCGCCGGGAACGGTGCCCGCTGAGGCGTCGCCGAAGTGGGCGGCGGGGCTGTCCGCCGGAGAGCCTGCCCAGGAGGAGGGGAACGTCGACGTCTGTGCCTCGGCGAAACCCTGGTTTCCGGTGGGGGGAGCGGGCGGCCAGGTGGCGCCGGACGCCGGAGGAGTGGGCGGCCACACGCTGTTCTCCACCGGCTGAGCCGGAGGGCGGCCGGAGGCGTCGCGCGGGAGCGCGCCCTGCCACGCCTCACCCCCACCGGGAGCCTGCTGCCCGCGAGCGTCCCCCTGCGGGCCTGACGGGTGCGTCCGGCCGTCGTTCTGCGGGTTGGATGCCTGCGCCCAGCCGTCGTGCGAGGGTGCGGTGGCCTGTGCCCAGCCGTTGCCGCCCGGGGAGGCCTGGCCCAGCGGGTCCGACTGGGGAACGGGGCCGGATTGCGGCCACCCGTTGCCGGGGGAGGACGGATTCTGGCCGTCGGCGCCGCCCTGCGGGCCGGACGTCTGTGACCAGCCGTCTCCCTGTGACGGGGTGGGCTGCGGCCACCCGTTGCCGGGGGAGGTCTGGCGCGGGTCGTCGGCGCCGCCCTGCGGACTGGACGCCTGTGCCCAGTTGTCGTTCCGCGGGCTGAAAGCCTGTGCCCAGCTGTCGTTCTGGGGACTCGTGGCCTGTGCCCAGCCATCGCCGGGGGAGGTCTGTGCCCAGCTGTCGTTCTGCGGGGCCGACGCCTGCGCCCAGCCGTTGTTCTGCGGGTCGGAGGCCTGTGCCCAGCTGTCGTTCTGGGGGCTCGTGGCCTGTGCCCAGCCGTTGTTCTGCGGGTCGGAGGCCTGTGCCCAACCGTCGTTCTGCGGAGCCAATGCCTGTGCCCAACCGTCGTTCTGCGGGGCCGACGCCTGCGCCCAGCCGTTGTTCTGCGGATCGGAGGCCTGAGACCAGCCCCCGCCGGGGGAGGTCTGGCCGGGCGAACCGGCCTGTGGATCGGAGACGCGCTGCCCCCCGCCGGGCGAGGTCTGCCAGGAGCCGTTGCCGCTCTGTGGCTCCTCCTGCGGGCGGGGGAGCCGGGGGCCGGTGCCGAGAGGGTCGTTCGTCCACGAAGGTGACGGTTCGGCAGCCTCCGGCCATGCCGGAGGCAGGTGGGACTGGCTGGACTGCTCCGAGGCCATGCTTTCCTTACCTCCCGCGTGGGTGCCCGAATTAGGCGTATTGGGCATGATCTCACGTGAGACGGGGGGGCTCGCAGGGAAACTGGAGAACGCCCCTCTGAACTGGAGTCCGGTTGGGTCGGTCGGCGGGTCCTGCATGGGCAGGCCGACCTCCAACGGATCCGGGCCCCGCCCCGGCTCTACTGAATGTGCCACGGTGAAAAGAGTAAACGCGAAGGACGTACGAGGTCACAACAGGTGCATAGCCATCGGGTCTCGTTCGCTCCGGCGAGTGCGTAAATCCTCATTCTGCCGACCTGCTCGGACGGCTGTCTCCTGTTTGCCGCGATCGGGCCTGTTTCCCCAGGCCACGAATACGCCTTGCGGGCTGCGATAGTCTTGCTCTATGCGTGCCGCGACCCTGCTTATCGGGCCGCATCGGCCTCCCCGCCCCTGAGCGCCCTGCCGATGCGGCCGCCCTCCGCGTGAGCGGGGGGTTTTTGCATTGGGCCAGGCGGGTCAGACCATCCACGCAGACATACCCGAGGGAAAATCGACGTGAGCGAGCGAGCCGACATGCAGAGCGACGAGCAGCACTATGACCCGCAGGCCCTGCAGGTCAAGTGGCAGCGCAGGTGGGAGGAACTGGACCCCTTCCGGGCCTCCGACGACCCCGCCGACCCGCGTGAGCGGCGCTACATGCTCGACATGTTCTCCTACCCCTCGGGCGACCTGCACATGGGGCACGCCGAGGTGTTCGCCCTGGGCGACGTCATCTCCCGCTACTGGGTCCAGCGCGGCTACAACGTGCTGCACCCCGTCGGCTGGGACTCCTTCGGCCTGCCCGCCGAGAACGCCGCGATCAAGCACAACGCGCACCCGGCGGAGTGGACCTACACCAACATCGAGACCCAGGCCAACTCCTACCGGCGCTACGCGATCTCCTTCGACTGGTCCCGCCGCCTGCACACCAGCGACACCTCGTACTACAAATGGACCCAGTGGCTGTTCAACCGCTTCTTCGAGCGTGATCTGGCCTACCGCAAGGGCGGCCTGGTCAACTGGTGCCCGAACGACCAGACCGTGCTGGCCAACGAACAGGTCAAGGACGGCAGGTGCGAACGCTGCGGCGCCGAGGTCGTCCGCCGCGAGCTGACCCAGTGGTATTTCAAGATCACTGATTACGCCGACCGGCTGCTGGACGACATGGCCCTGCTGGAGGGCGGCTGGTCCGAGCGGGTGCTGACCATGCAGCGCAACTGGATCGGCCGATCCGAGGGCGCCGACGTCAACTTCGTGATCGAGGGCCGTGACGAGCCGGTCACCGTCTACACCACCCGTCCCGACACCCTGTACGGCGCCACCTTCTTCGTGGTCGCCCCGGACGCGCCGCTGGCCGAGGAGATCGTCACCGACGACCGGCGCGAGGCGTTCGAGGCGTACCGGGTCGAGGTGTCCAAGCTGTCCGACATCGACCGGCTGTCCACCGAGAAGGAGAAGACCGGCGTCTTCCTGGGCCGGTACGCGATCAACCCGGTCAACGGAGAGCGCATGCCGGTCTGGGCGGCCGACTATGTGCTGTCCGACTACGGTCATGGCGCGATCATGGCCGTGCCCGCGCACGACCAGCGCGACCTGGACTTCGCCCGTGCCTTCGACCTGCCGGTACGGGTCGTCGTGCACACCGGTCTGGCCGACCCCGGTGAGACCGGCATCGCCACCGCCGGGGACGGCGCGATGGTCAACTCCGGCCCGCTGGACGGCCTGACCAAGGCCGACGCGATCCGGAAGATCATCGAGGTGCTGAGCGAGCGAGGCACCGGCCACTTCACGGTGAACTTCCGGCTGCGCGACTGGCTGCTGTCCCGCCAGCGCTTCTGGGGCTGCCCGATCCCGATCATCCACTGTGCCGACTGCGGAGAGGTCCCCGTCCCCGACGACCAGTTGCCCGTCACCCTGCCCGACATGCGCGGCGAGGCCCTGGCGCCCAAGGGCGTCTCCCCGCTGGCCTCGGCCGAGGAGTGGGTCAACGTCTCCTGTCCCAAGTGCGGCGGCCCGGCCAGGCGCGACACCGACACGATGGACACCTTCGTCGACTCCTCGTGGTACTTCCTGCGCTACGTCGACCCCTCCTACGAGGACGGCCCGTTCGACGTCGAGCGCGTCCGCAGGTGGGGCCCGATCGACCAGTACATCGGCGGTGTCGAGCACGCCGTGCTGCACCTGCTGTACGCCAGGTTCTTCACGAAGGTCCTGCACGACATGGGCATGGTCGACTTCGTCGAGCCCTTCACCCGCCTGCTGAACCAGGGGCAGGTCATCAACCAGGGCAAGGCGATGTCCAAGTCGCTGGGCAACGGCGTCGACCTGGGTGAGCAGATCGACGCCTACGGTGTCGACGCGGTCAGGCTGACCGTCGTCTTCGCCGGTCCGCCCGAGGACGACATCGACTGGGCCGACGTCTCGCCGGCCGCGTCCCAGAAGTTCCTGGCCCGGGCGTTCCGCGTGATGGCCGAGGCGGGGGCGGCCTCCGCTCCCGGCGTCGACTTCGCAGGTGGCGACCTGAACCTGCGCAAGGTCGTGCACCGCACGGTCGACGAGGTCACCAGGCTGGTCGAATCGCACCGCTTCAACGTCGCGGTGGCCCGGATGATGGAGCTGACGAGCGCGACCCGCAAGGCCATCGACTCCGGGCCCGGCGCCGCCGACCCCGCGGTCAGGGAGGCCGCGGAGACGCTGGCGGTCATGCTCTCCCTGGTCGCGCCGTACGCGGCCGAGGAGGGTTGGGAGCGGCTGGGACACAGCGGCTCGGTCGCACACGCGGGCTGGCCGACGGCGGACCCGGCGCTGCTGGTCCAGGACTCCGTCACCTGCGTCGTCCAGGTCGCGGGCAAGGTGCGCGACCGGTTGGAGGTCTCCCCGGAGATCTCCGAGGCGGACCTGGAGGCACTGGCGCTGGCGTCGGAGAAGGTCCAGGCGTTCCTGCCCGGCGGCACGCCGCGTAAGGTCATCGTGCGCGCGCCCAAGCTGGTCAACATCGTCCCGTAGACGTTCGAGCGGGGCGCCCGTCCGGCGGGTGCCCCGAGTCGTTCATGGGCGAACAGGAGTTCGGCTCATCCGGCCTGGGCGGTGTCGTCTGTTCGTCGTGCCGTCACCTGAGAAAACGCCGGGCGACCGGCACCCCGACGTCGGGAGATAGGAATAAGGTGGTGGTGGGTTAGAGTG
>NZ_JBFAOJ010000155.1:0-12443 GCF_040675205.1 Streptosporangium sp. NPDC049644
CAACGCCGCGCACTGCGAATCGCCGGACACCATCGACACCTTGACCCGGGGCTCGCTGGAACGGCACTACCGGGTCAACGCCATCGCCCCAGCGCTGCTGACCGCCGAGGTGGCCCGCCTGCGCCGCGGTGACGACCCGCTGTGCGTCGTCAACATCACCACCGACGCCGCGCGGGCGTTCCCCGGCCAGACCGGCTACGGGACGTCCATTGGCGACGGCGGGGTGCAGCGGTGGATGCTGTTGACCGCGGACCGCAAGACCGAGGAGCTGCGCACGCTGGAACAGCGGCTGACCAAGTTGCGTGAGTCCATCGCAGCGGCGAACCGCCGGTCGCGACGGGCCTGGGTGACGGCATGCCCGGCTGTATCTCGACGAAGAGCGCCGCTGGTTTGACCTTGACGCTGCGTCAACTTCTAGCATCGGGGCCATGTCGATCACTGTTCTTGACACCTACTCCGCCATGCGGCGGATTCTGCTGGCCCCGGTCGCGGACCGCGTTGGCCTGCTGCACTCGATGCTGGAGCCCAACAAGGGTATGTACCGTTACAACCCCGGCGAGGTCGACCTGGTTGCCGTACACCTCGCAACGTCCGGGTTCCCCATCGACCGCGACGAGGAGCGTTGCCTCGACGCGCTTGAAACCCTGGCTGCGGCCGGGGCCTGGGAGCGGATGCAACGCGCGCTCGACGACGCTCTCGCCGTACTGCTGGAGGCTACGCCGGGGCTGGAGGCCCCGGACATCACCGTGCTGTTCGTCCTCGGCGATCCGGGTGACGAACACTTCATGGGTCCCTGCAAAGGACTGACCGGGTTCGGCGGCATCTCGGGCAACATCGCCATCACGTTCTGGCCCTTCCCCGAGAACGTGGAGCGGCTGGAGGCCACCGCCGTACACGAACTGCACCACAACCTGCGGTGGAGCCCGGGCGGGGTTGTGTGGGACCCGATGACCGTCACGGTCGGTGAGCACATCGTCGGCGAGGGCCTGGCCGACGCCTTCGCCCGTCAGCTCTATGGCGACGAGCTCGGCCCCGCCCGCATCGGCGTGCCGCACCTGCACGACGACGAGGTCTTCGCCAAGGTCCTCACCGGGCTCGACGTGACAGGCATGCACAACTTCACTGCCTGGGTGCATGGCGACCCCGGCGCCGAGCACCTCGGTGTCACCCCGGTGGGACTGCCGATGGGCGCCGGGTACGCCGCGGGCAACCGGCTGGTCGACACCTACCTGGCGGCGACCGGGCAGACCGCGGCGCAGGCCCTGCACGCCGACGCCTCGGAGATCATCGCAACCACGCTGCGCCGCGGGTAACACTGGAACAATGGAGTGGACGATCCAGGAACTCGCGGCGAGGGCCGGCATCACCAGCCGGACCCTGCGGCACTACGACCGCGTCGGGCTCCTGGTCCCGTCCCGGGTCGGCGCGAACGGGTACCGCTACTACAACCCCACCGCGGTCGCCCGGCTACAGCGGATCCTGCTCATGCGCCGGCTCGGCATGGGCTTGCCGGCCATCGCCGAGGTCCTGGCCGAGGAGGTGGACGCGCTCGACGGGCTCCGCGCCCACATCGCCGCGTTGGAACTCGACGGGCTCCGCGCCCACATCGCCGCGTTGGAAGAGGAACGGGACCGCATCGAACGGCAGGTCCGGTCTGTGCGTCACACGCTCGAGGCTCTGCAGGCGGGGGTGGAACCGCGGATGGATGTCATGTTGGCGGGGTTCAACGACCTCTACAAGGACGAGGTGATCTCACGTTGGGGCGAGCGCGCGTTCCAAGTGAGCAACGACTGGTGGCATGGCAAGAGCCTCGACCAGCAGCGGGCGTGGAAGCAGGACACCGACGACCTCGTCGCCGCATGGGTTGCTGCAGTGAAGGCCGGGGATTCGCCGACATCGGAACACGCTCAGTCGCTGGCTGCCCGGCACGTCCAGTGGCTGAGTCGGATCCCGGGCACCCCCACCGCCGAGGGCGACCGGGAGCGCTCGATCGAGATGGTGAACGGCATTGGGGACATGTTCGTCGACGACCCCCGCTTCGCCGCCATGTACGACGACGAGGCGGGGGCGACGTTCGTCCGCGACGCGCTGCACACGTACGCGCGTACCCGGATGTAGCTCGTGTGGTTCGCAGAAATGACCATTTCTGCGACGCACACACCGTCACTGCCGTCACGCAGAGCTACTTTGCCCCTGGTGACGCCGACCCGAGCGGGGAGCCAAGGAGGCGTCGGTGACGGTGACATGCGGAATCGACTGGAGCGAGAAACACCACGGCATCGCCCTGGTTGACGAAGGCGGCAAGCTGCTGGCCAAACGACGCATCAGCGACGACGCCGAAGGTTGGCGGGTCCTGGTCGAGTTGCTGGCCGAACACGGCGCCCACACCGGTCGCTTGCCCGGTCGGTGCGCGGCCGACTGTCCGGGGCGACCCGACCGGGTGGCACCCGAAAGGAATGCCTCTTCGCTGCGTATCCTCGCGTAGTGAAGATCATCTGCAGTGCGGCCGGTGCTCTCGCGCTTGGTGCGGGATTCGGTGCACTCACCTCCCTCGTCAAGGACGCATCCCTGGGCGGGGTGTGGGTCATGAAGATCGCCGAAGTGGCGAGGCTGCTGCTGGACGTCGGCTGGTCCTGGGCCGCACTGGCGGTGGCGGCGGGATGGCTGGCAGGTACACGCATCCGGGGGGTGGCCGCCGGTGTTCTGGCATTGACCGCGGCTACGACGGTGTATTACTGCACGGAGTCCACCCTGAGAGGTCTGCCGTTGGCCTGGCAGGTGAGGTGGATGCTCCCTTGGCTGCTCGCGAGCCTGCTCTTCGGGCCGCCTCTGGGCGCTGTTGGCGCGACCATCAAGGACCATGGAGTGATCGGCCTGCTTGCCGGATTGACGGTGCCAGTCGGCGCGATCGTCGAGATGACCTTTATGCCACCCGAAATCTTCCTGATCGGGCGTTCGACGGCGACCTCGGTTCGGGTGATCGTCTGTGCGGCCGCCGCGATGGGCGTTGCTGTCGTCCTCATCCGTTTCCTCATCGTGAAACAAAGCCCCCGCCGAGATCCGAAGTCGGATCGCTCGTCTTGCTGGCGTTGAAACCTGGCCTCGACCGCACCGGGTTCCCGGGTCGGCGAGGTCGGTTTTCCCCTTCCCTCTCGGTCCCCGGCTCGCCCCCGAAGGACCTCGACAGGCGCGCGGCCGGGTCCACAGTCCGTCGACCGAGCGTCAAGCGTCAGCGGGGGAGCGGACTTGACCGGCGGCAAGCGTCGGCCATACTGCGGGCCGGGGGCGGAGCCGACCATTTCTGAGAACTGACATTCTCGGAGGTAACGGGAAGCCAACTTCCCAGAACCTAACAAAAGCCCAGGTCACAGGCCCGCGATGGGCGAATGCCGGACATAGTCGAGGTTATGTACAGCTAGCGGAGCGCTGACTGACCAGGAACAGGATCACCGGTCCCGCAGATTCACGACCGGCCCGAAAACGATGACACTCTCAGCCGGAGAGCTCCGCTCGGGCTTTGACCAGTGCGGCTTCCCGGATCTGCTTGTACTGACCGATCTGCGGTGCCCACTCTTTGAGCACCTCCTGCTGGTAGGTAGCGAAACGGGCACGTTCCACCCGGGACTTACCGGTCTGCACACTGCATTCGGCGTCCGCCGTCGCGATGCGGATCTCCTCGGGATGCGCCTGCTGACGTGACACGTTCTTGTCCTCGTAGAGTTCGGCGGACGCTTCCCATGCGTCGCTCCACGCCTTGAACGCGA
Organism: Streptosporangium sp. NPDC049644; assembly: GCF_040675205.1. Taxonomy (NCBI): domain Bacteria; kingdom Bacillati; phylum Actinomycetota; class Actinomycetes; order Streptosporangiales; family Streptosporangiaceae; genus Streptosporangium; species Streptosporangium sp. NPDC049644. The sequence goes on from NZ_JBFAOJ010000155.1 coordinate 3,765, forward strand.
AACCTTTGGAGTGCATGCATTGGCGCCAGGACTCGGCGGCTGCGAGCACTTGGGGATCCTTGCCCCACCGGCCCTTCAAGGGGATGCCCAACCCGTTCATCACTCCGCTGACGTGGACGTACGTCTGGAGATCACCGTACAGTTCCATGTGCGCATCGCCGATACAGCCTTCGGCGGGGATGGCCACCCTCGTTATGCCGGGAATCGTCGCCTCGGCGCGGCCGCCGTCACCGAGCATGGCCTTGTCCCAGGCTTTCCGCCGACTGGGGGACAGGGAGTTCACGTAGGTGGCGTTCGGATCTTTCGGCTCGGCCCGCCCGTCGGTCCGGCGGTAAAGTCCATACCCCTCGCGCCGGCTCTTGGTGATGTCGTCGTTGGTGAGGTCCAGCCGGAACTGGTCGCCCCAGACTGCTCCTCCGGTTCCTGTGGCCTCCTCAGCTGCACCGGGCTTCGAAGTGCGATAGGTGAAACCGTGCAGCGCCATGCAGCGTGCGATCTTCACCTGCATCGCTTTACTAAGGGTTACTCGGTCGGCATGGCTGCCATAGGCGGCCATGAACGTCGCTTGCGGGTCTGTCACCTGAGTGCTCGAAGAAGCCGGTGATGAATGCGCGGCCTCTGGCGGTGCACCACCCTGGGAGCAGGCTGTCAGCGACAGGCCGCCTGCCACACTGACGGCAGCGGTATATACCCGAAGCCGGTTGCGGCCCGATGCGAACATGGAGAGTCTCTTTACTGGTCGTTATCGTCTGATTTCTCGCCCCGTACCGGCCCGGGAGAAGATCTTAACGTAAAAATTTTCGGTGTGGGGCGGGCGCCGACCGCCCCACACCGAAAGCTAGATTTTGGTTTCGCTATTCGGTGGCGTTAGAGGCTGCTAGAGCCAGTGCGACGAATTATCCTGGCCGCCGGGGTTCAGGTAACTCCACGCATAATACTGCGGCTGGGTGTAGAGATGCCCCACTCGTCCAGAAAAGTCATAGACCGCGACAGAAGCACCGCTGGTACCGTTGTTGTAAGCCGACCAGTCGTTATTGGCGAGCGAGAAGGCCCGCTGAGACGAGCTTCAGCAAACGCATGTCGCTATCCTTTCGGTTGGCGGAGCTGACGTTCCGCCTGGGTAAGGTGTTCGCGTCGCGCCTGGAGGCCGCTTCCGGCTCTTTCCAGGCCGACGCGCGCACTTCGCAATGAATTGCTTTCGTTCGCCGGTGCGTCCGTGTTGCGACGCCCGAGCGAGACGATCATCAAGCTACACATTTTTTTAGCGAAGCAAGCTTTTCGTTCCGGAGCATAGTTTTTCGAGGCCGAGAAAAGTCAACCTCTTCTGGTGGATAGTCGCAAATCCAGTTCATACGGTTTTTCGCTACTCTCTGCGAGAGGTGTAACACTGAAGATCGGAAGGCGGAGCCCCAGAGCACAATCACTTCTACCGGAAAACTGGATAAGCTACATCTAGTGGAAGTTGCTTCCCAGGAAAAGTGCAGGCCATAGGCCCGCACCGGGTAAATGCTGTACATAATCAAGGTTATGGGCGGGGTCGCCGGGTTCGAACGATGACGTTTGGCGAACTGGAACAGGGGCATGACGAGCATCGGAACGAAAAGTCCCGTTAGCAGAGCAGAGTTGAGCGGCTTACCGTGACTTTCCGTTCGGATGCGTCTCACGAGAGCGTTTTCGCAGGTCACGACTTGCGGGTGAGCCGGTGGGGCTGCTGTTGCGCGCGGCGATGACGTGAGGGCGGCGGAGTGTCTTGGCCTGGGTGAGCCGGTGGGGGGCGGCCACCCACTGAGGGCGATCATGTCAGTTTCAGTGGAACGCCCTTACCGCCAGCACCGATGGGACGGGGTGCTCGCGTGGCTCGGAGAGCCGATCGATGCTCAGCCCCGCGTCGATGAACGCGTTGATCAGGTCGGGCAGCGGCACGTGGCTCATGCCGACCCGGTCTCGAACCCCGCCTTCGCGCCACCACGGCGAGCGCTTGTGCCAGCCCTTGAGCCGGTAGGTGGGATGGATGACCACCGCTCCGTCCATGCGGAGCTCGATGTGCGGCCCGTTGAAACAGGGATGCACACCGTAGAACAGCAGTAGCCCGCCTGGAAGCAGCACTCGGGCCGCCTCCTTGATCAGCCCGGCGAAGTCGCCGATATCGGTGGAGACCCAGAGCGCGGTGACGGTGCCAAAGGTGTCCGCGGCAAACGGGAGCGTGGTCGCGTCGCCCTGGAGGAGCGGGGCACCGTCCCTGCGGCGGGCGAGGCGCAACTGGTCGGCTGAGCGGTCGAGGCCGACGACGGTTCGACCAGTGGATCGGATGGCATCGAGGTAGAGGCCGGTGCCGCAGCCGACGTCCAGACACAGGCCTTCACCGGGGCCTAGAAGATCGGCTATGTCAGCGATGTTGGCGGTGGCACCGGGCCCGATGTAGTCGTCGTACCACTCGGCTTGGCCGTCATATCTCGCGGTCATGATTCATTCAAACATCAAGTCCGCGCGGCCCACTGAACAATCATCTCTGCGCGCAACAGCTGTGATGCGCGACTTAGGTGGAGTGGATCCACACGACGCACAGCGACCTCGCCAGCCCTGAACTGTGGCCGGTGGGCACTTACGCCGGTGGGGCACCTGCGGTGGCAGCGCCATCGCCCCCGGCTCGACCCCGAGGATCTCCGCGGCACGCTCCAGCGCCTTCTCGGCCCGTGAGGAACAAGTCCGCGAGATCCGGCGGTAAGGGCCCTCGTTGTGGGCTATTCAGGCAGCTCTGCGATCATGTCGCTGTGATCAGCCAGGGGCTGGAGGGCTACGGCCGGTTCGGGTCGCTGTCGCGGGCCGGCCGGGATCGGCCGCTGCACTGGGCGATCAGCCAGACCAGCCATATCCGCCCGATCTTTTCCCCGGTACTACGGGGACCCCACCTCGACCTCGAGGGTGTGCCCGACCTGGGCACGTCCCCTGGATCGACCTGACCCGTCCGGCCTGACGAACGGCCCGGTGTCAGCGGCTTCACCGCTCAGAAATCCTCCGCCACGTCGTCAGTTCTGGTAGCCCCTCGCCACCTACGGAAGGATTGACGACCATGACCGAGGCCAGACTGCTAGGCGACGACGAGGCCGCGTTCATCGCGGCGGCCCGCTCAAATGACGCAGCACAGTTCGCGCTCATCACGGAGCGCTACCGGCGTGAGCTGCAGGTGCACTGCTACCGGATGCTCGCGAACTACGACGATGCCCAGGACATGACGCAGGAGACGTTCCTGCGGGCGTGGAACAAGCGGGAGTCGTTCAAGGGCCACGCTGCGCTGCGGACCTGGCTGTACCGGATCGCGACGAACGCCTGCCTCGACTTCCTGGACAAGCGCAACGACCGCATACCGGTGCCTGCCGAGCTGCCGGGCGCGGACTCGGAAGTGCGCTACCTGCAGCCCTACCCGGACCGGATGCTCCCGGAGGACCCGCAGGAATCGGTGGTGGCGCGGGAGACGATCGAGCTGGCGTTCATCGTCGCCGTCCAGCACCTGCCGCCGCGGCAGCGGGCGGTGTTCATCTTGCGCGACGTCCTCGGCTGGCCGGCGTCGAAGGCCGCCAACGCCCTCGAGCTGACCGTCGCATCGGTGACCAGCGCACTGCAGCGGGCGCGTGTGACGATGCGCGAGCAGTTGCCCGACCGCCGCCTCGACTGGCGGAGCCCTGCCACGCACGAGCTGTCGGATGACGAGCGCGACGTGGTGAAGTCGTACATGGACGCCCATGAGCGCAACGACCTCGACGGGCTGATGGCCCTGCTGCGCGACGACCTGCGCTTCGCGATGCTGCCCGACCCGGGCACCGTGACCGTCACGGCCAAGGAGGCGGTGGACGGCTGGGCCTCCAATGGGCTCTTCCAGCGCGGCTACGAGGACTGGCGCTGCACCGCCACGACGGTCAACCGCATGCCTGCCGCCGCGCTGTACCTCCGCACCCCCGACGACCCGGAATACGGTTTGTTCACCATCGCGGTCCTGCACATCGTCGACGGGAAGATCGCCGAGCTCACCGGATTCGACGCCGCCGACAAACCATGGCTGGGCCTGCCCCCGACACTGTCATCAGACAAAGGCCCCATCGTCGACGAGTCCAGCGCACGGGCCGCCGTCACCGAAGTCACCGCCGAATGAGCACCCCGACCAGCTGAACACCCCCGCGGCAACGCGGACATCACCGCCCCGCCGGCAACGCCGGCGGGGCATCTTCATGCCCGAAGATCATCGTCACGATCAACGACGCCGTCGCCCTCATCTCCACTGCTCACTTGGAACGCGAGGAAGGGCCCGGGGAAGGATCCCCTCATCGCCGAGGGTCACGGTGAGCACGCCAGGAAGGATTTCGACCTGGCCTCACGAGCCGAGCATCTGGCCCGTGCTCATCGCCTCGTCTCGTATCGGGTCAGCACCACGCCGCCGGGAAACGTCCGCGTCTCCACCAGGTTCAGGTTCACCCAGCTGTCCAGCGCGGTGAAGAACGGCGTGCCGCCGCCCACCAAGGCCGGCACGGTGACCAGCACGTACTCGTCGATCAGCCCGGCCCGCATGGCCGCTGCGGCGAGTGTGGCGCCGCTGATGTCCATCGGGTCGCCGTCCTCGGCCTTGAGCCGGGTGATCTCGGTGACCGCGTCGCCGGTGACCAGGCGGGTGTTCCAGTCGACCTTGTCGATCGTCGAGGAGAACACCACCTTCGGCATGTCCCGCCAGCGGCGGGCGTACTCGATCTCCGCCGGGGTGGCGCCAGGCTGCTGGTCGGCGGTCGGCCAGTGGGAGCTCATCGTCTCCCACAGTTTGCGCCCGTACAGCGCCAGGCCGGTCGCCCCCACCCGGTCGGACCACCACTGGAACAGCTCGTCGCTCGGTACGCTCCAGCCGAGGTCGTCGCCGGGCGCGGCGATGTAGCCGTCCAGGCTCAGGTTCATGCCGAAGATCAGTTTCCGCATCGTGTCAGCCTTCCGTGAGTCGATCTCACACATACAGACGGGCGCGGCGCGGAAACCTAATCGGTGCGCGATCTGCGTCCGCAGGTAGTCCTCGCGTTCCGGACTCAGCACGGCGTACTCGGCGGGCTCGAGCACCACCGACCGGATCTCGATTTCACCCTCGCGAACGCCTGGTCACACAGCTACAGCGCCGGCCCCTCTCACCGCGCTGGAGATCGCCAAGCGGTTCCCGACGCTGGGCATCTCGCTCGGCGACCAGCGGCCGCACGTGCGCCGCAAGATCCGCGAGTACCTACCTCTCTAGCGGCGCCGACGCAGCTAAGCGTTGTTTTCAGCGCCTGCTGCTGAAGGGCCAGTGGGGTCCAGCACCTTGCGTGGGGCCGCTACTGGGCGACCGCGCGGCCCGGCCCGGTCATCGCCGGCCTCCAACTCTGCGCCCGGCGGGGTCGCGTTCGGCCTGCCACCGGCCGAGCGCCTCGGCCGACACCCGGGCGTACTTGGTCAGTGATCGCACCGAGATGTGCCCGAACAGCGCCACCAGCATCGGTGTGGAGGCGGCGTGCGTCAGGCCGGAGTTACGACCCGCCCGGTAGGTCGGTGATGTGTCGAACACCTCCGCTGCCCGTCGGTACGACAGCCGGGCGCGGCTGGTGCGGGGGTCGACGTCGACCAGCGCCACCGAGGGGCGCGCCTTGCGATCGGTGAGAAACACCGGGCCGGTCTCCGGAAGTGTCCGCACCGAGGCCATCCGACCCGCCTCCCGCGCTACCGCAGATAGTTTCCGGAGTCCCCCGGCCGGGCCACCCGCCCTCACCGTGGGCTCACGACGACGACCAGTTGCTGACCCTGCTGGTGACGGTCTGGGCCCTGATCACCGGGCGTACGCCGCCCAACCGCCCCAGCGATGAGCTCACCGAGACCGAGCTCATCGCGTTCTGGGCCGATGCCCAGACCGCCGGGTCCCCGGCGACGCCACCTCAGGAGCGACCCCGATGTTCTCCGTACCCGTACTTCTCACCTTGACCACCACCACGCCGGTGACGACCATCGCCTGCGCGCTCACCCTGGCCGCCGGCGCCACCTGGCCCACCGCCCTGCTCAGTGGCGCCGCCACTGAGCCTGCTCACCCACCTGCTCGATCAGCACCGCGACAAGCAATAACCGGTCGGCCTGAACCGATCCGGCCTCCCTGGGATGGTGCGGGCCGGGACCGGCCCAAAAGCCGTAGCCCAGCCCGCGACCATCCGGCAAGGCACCAGCGCCGGATGGTCACTCGACGCCTTGATCCCTGAAGGACAATTCGGTAACTGCGCGCGGTGCCGTGACGTGCTCGACAAAGACCACACGGTGTGAGACACCGATGCGCTGGACGCTGGTGAACATCCTGTTCAACCGAGATCTGGCGGGCGACCCGGAACACGTGCGGTGCGCACGCTGCGGATACACCGCCGACCAGTTCGAGGCGCCGACGCGGACCGGATCCTACTTCACCGTGTCGCGGGAACAACCTCCGGATGGCCACCGGATGCCACCGGAGTGGACGTGCCCGTCCTGCGGCCGGGCAGGTCCGCTGGAGACCGGAGAGTTACTGAGCAACGACACTGCTGTGCACTGCCGCCGTACGTTCCTATGCCGGTACTCCTGGACGGTTTGGAATCACCGACGTCGTCGGCGCCTCCAGCGCTTTGGGCGCTGCCTTGCGGTTTCGGGTGTTGTGCGGCCCGGCGCGGGCCTGGAGGGCGGACCTCCGGCTGAATTTTCCGCCATTACTACCGAGACCCCTGGTCATTGGCGTGGCGGGCGCGGCGTCCCTGCTGGCCGTATAAAGGAAAGTCACGGCAAGCCGCTCAACTTTGCTCTGCTAACGGGACTTTTCGTTCGGATGCTCGTCATGCCCCGTAACAACTGGGCAGTGGGCCGGGTGTTCAGTGGGAGGCGGAGTGGTTCTGGGAGCTGAGCTTCTGTGAGCATGCCAATCCCAAAGGCCGGTCGACGCCTCGTCGTGACGGTTCGCGACACAGCTGTGGGCTTGCCGGACATGACCTAGGCATGAACGTCACCGATACCGGGCCGCCGCGCACCCAGCGCTTCGCCCGCCTCTACGAGCAGACGTATGCCGCGTTGCTGCGGTTCGTCGAGCGTCGTGTCCATCCCTCCCATGCCGAGGACGTGGTCGCTGATGTGTTCCTCGTCGCCTGGCGGCGCCTGGACGACGTGCCGCCGGTGGCGGACGAGGCTCGGGCCTGGCTGTTCGGCGTGGCGCACCGCGCTCTGCGCAACAGGCTGCGGGCCGACCAGCGGCGGCAGGCACTTACCGTTCGCATCGCCGACAGCCAGCTGACCGGCGCCGCGGCGGCCGGGCTGGACCCCGACTTGGTGGCACGCCGGCTCGACCTCGTCCGGGCGTGGCGGCGGCTCAGCCCGCGCCACCAGGAGACGCTCGCCTTGGCCGTGTGGGACGACCTCACAGCCCCACAGGCCGCGCGGGTGCTCGGCATTTCCCCCGTCGCGTTCCGGCTTCGGCTCACCCGGGCCCGGCGTGCCCTGCGCCACCACGCCGACGCGGTCCCCGCCACTACAACCCAGCCCGTGGCAACCGCCACCGTGAACTCCCGGAGCATGCGATGAACGACACCCTCGACCACGCCCTGCGCGACCTCGACCCGGCCGTCACTCCCGCCGACCTGGACACTAGCACCGACCCCAAGGCTCGGGTCCTGCTGGCCCGGGTGGTGGCCACCGACCCGATGGAGGCGCCCGCCCCGACGACCAGCAGCCCTCGCCTGCTCACCGCCGGGCGTCTCACCGCTGCCGGCGCAGGGGTGGCTGTCGGCATCGCGGCAGCGCTGCTGCTGCCCGGCGTGTTCGGCGGTGGCTCGGCGATGGCAGCGTGGACCGCGACGCCGCACACGGTGAGCGGTGGCCGGGCCGCCGACGCCCAGGAGAAGTGCCTCGACAGCGCCCGGAACGCCGCCACGCGCACAACCGGGCGTGAGCTCGGCTTCCGGCCCGTGGTGACCGAGGGCCGGGGGCCATGGACGCTCGTCTATGTCAACGACGACAGCAGCCATCTGGCCGAGATCACCTGCCTGCTCCGCGATGGCGACCTCGTCGGCTCGCAGGGCAGGACGCCGGGGCCCGACGCGCAACCGCTTCCGCCGGTTCCCGCGGGGTCGGCGCGGGCCGCCCTCGGCGCGGGCACGAGCACGAGTGAGGAGAGCGTGCGTATCGTGACCGGCAGGGTCGGTGCCGGCGTGGTGGGTCTGGAGCTCTCCACGGAGGCGAAAGGCAGCGTTACCGCGACCGTCACCGGCGGCTACTTCGCGGCCTGGTGGCCGGACGCGCCGACGACGGAGGAGCGCGAGAACGCCTCACCTCGTGGCGGCGTCAAGAGCGTCACGGCAATCCTTCAGGACGGGTCGCGGCACAGCGTCCCCCTCGAGGAGCTCACCGGCCGGACGAGCGCGCAGCTGAACACATCGGCCACGGGCGGCTCCGCGCGCGACTGATCTGGCCACCTGCGGCGGCGCCGGGCCTCACGGTCCGGCGCCGCCGAATACTGGGGGGACGGACACGGCGCGGCGAGGTCGTCCCCGGACTGCTAATGGTTGTCCAGCTGTTGCTTGGTTAAGCAACAGTTCTTGAGTTGAGGGCGCCGACTCCTCCTCGCTGTGCACGCTTGCTGCCTGCGAACTGCATCTTCTCCCGTTTGCCAGATCGATC
>NZ_JBFAOJ010000156.1:0-12152 GCF_040675205.1 Streptosporangium sp. NPDC049644
AGCAGGCTCACCGCGGCGGGGGTGGAGACGGTCGGTGAGATGGAACGGCTCGGCATGATCTTCGACATCTCCCACCTGGGTGCCTCGGGGGTGGAACACGTGCTGGAGCTGGCGAGCAGGCCGGTGCTGGCGACCCACTCCTCGGCCCGCGCGCTGCGCGACCACCACCGCAACCTGACCGACGAGCAGATCCGCGCGGTCGCCGCCACCGGCGGCGTGGTCTGCGTCAACTTCCTGCCCGCCTTCCTGACGGAGGACATCACCGAGTACACGGTGGACCGGCTGGTCGACCACATCGAGCACGTGGTGAGCGTCGGCGGGATCGACCACGTGGGGCTCGGTCCGGACTTCATCCGCGAGGTCATGCACGACGTCACTCCCCCGTGCTGCGAGGAGCCCGGCTACAGCGGCGTCGACGTCGGCGCGACCCTGCCCGGACTGTCCGGCCCGAGCGGCCTGCCCCTGGTCACCGACGCCCTGCTCAAGCACGGCTTCGCCGACGAGGAGATCGTGAAGATCATCGGCGGGAACGTGCACCGGCTGTTCCGCGCCGAGCTGGGCAGGCCCGCCCGGTGCGGCGAATGAGAGAAGGAAGCTTGAAGATCACCGGGATCGAGTTGAGGCGGGTCTCGATGCCGCTGGTCACGCCGTTCCGCACCTCCTACGGCACGGAGACCGAACGCGACGTGCTCCTGCTCCGCGTGGTCACCCCCGAGGCGGAGGGCTGGGGCGAGTGCGTGGCCATGTCCGACCCGCTCTACTCCCCCGAGTACGTCGACGCCGCCGCCGACGTGCTGCGCCGTTTCCTCATCCCGGCCCTGCCCGCCCACCTCGACGTCCATGGCGTGGGCCGCGCGCTACAGCCCTTCAAGGGCCACCGGATGGCGAAGGCGGCCCTGGAGAGCGCGGTCCTGGACGCCCGGCTGCGCGCGTCCGGTCAGTCCCTCGCCTCCTTCCTCGGCGCCGCCGCCGACCGCGTCCCCGCCGGGGTGTCGATCGGGATCACGAACTCCGTCCCCGAACTCCTGGACACCGTCGCGGGCTATCTCGACGAGGGCTACGTCCGGATCAAGCTCAAGATCGAGCCCGGCTGGGACCTGGCACCGGTCCGCGCGGTACGGGAGCGCTTCGGCGACGACCTGCTCCTCCAGGTCGACGCCAACGCCGCCTACACCCTCACCGACGCGCCCCACCTGGCCAGGCTGGATCCCTTCGGGCTGCTGCTCATCGAGCAGCCGCTGGCCCACGACGACATCGTCCAGCACGCCCGGCTGGCCGGCCGGATCGCCACCCCGATCTGCCTGGACGAGTCCATCGAGTCGGCCGCCGACGCGGCCGCCGCCATCTCGCTGGGCGCCTGCTCCGTGGTCAACGTCAAGCCCGGCCGGGTCGGCGGCTACCTGGAGGCCCGGCGCATCCACGACCTGTGCCGCGCCCACGGCGTCGCCGTCTGGTGCGGCGGCATGCTGGAGACGGGCATCGGCCGCGCCGCCAACGTCGCCCTGGCCGCCCTGCCCGGCTTCACGCTGCCCGGTGACATCTCCGCCTCCCGCCGCTACTACACGACGGACGTCACGCCGCCCTTCGAGCTGAGTGACGGCCACCTGGACGTCCCCGGCGGGCCCGGCATCGGCGTCGAGCCGATCCCCGACGTGCTGCGGGAGGTCACCACCTCCACCGAGTGGATCGCCCGCTGACCCCGGGCTCCCGAGCGGCCGGTCCGAGGCCCGGTCACGGCTACGAGGGATTCCGCGACCGGCCTCACTTCGCCGCGGCTTCCTGGGCGGCGGAGATGAAGCGGGTGATGCGCCGCCAGGCGTCGGCCGAGGCGTCGGCGAAGCCGGGAAGCCGGTGATCGAAGAAGCCGTGGGGCGCGTCCGGGTAGGTGACGAACTCGTGCTCGACCCCGGCGGCGGTGAGGGCGTCGTCGAAGGCGGCCACCATGGCCGGTGGGATGTTCTCGTCGCCGCCGCCCCACAGGGCGAGGACCGGCGCGGTCATCAGGTGGGCCAGCCGGACGGGGCCGGGAGTCCCGTTGAGCTCGCCGGGAAAACCGTACAGTCCGATGACCCCGTCGAGGCCGAAGCGGGGGACGGCGGTGTCGAACGCGAACCTGCCCCCTATGCAGAACCCCAGGGAGACCACGGCGTGGCAGCTCTCGCGGAGCCTTTCCACACCGGCCGACATGTCGGCGGACAGCCCCTCGGAGGTCAGCCTGGCGAGATGGTTCGGCATGAGCGTGGCCATGTCGGCGAAACTCCCGGGCCGGTCGCGGTAGTCGGTTCCGGCGGTGCGCGCGTAGTAGTCGATCGCGACCGCGGTGTGCCCCAGTTCCGCCAGCCGTACGACGAGCTCTTGGTAGAAGCCAGACAGTCCGCGATTGTCGGGGAGGACGAGCACCCCCGCCCCCGACGGCTTCTCGGGCCGGGCGAGAAACGCCCCGATGAGCGTGCCGTCATCCGAGGTCAGGGTGGCCTGCGCGGCCTCCACCCGGGTGATCGGGGCATTCGGCACAGGCGGGACAGCAGCCGCGTCGTAACACACGGACGACACTCCTTTGAATTGACCGGAGTTTACGTCCGAAATATTAGCTACACATACACAATAATCGCCGATATCATATCATTAACAGATTAATTATTGATATATAAGCGATTAAGTGCCCATCACGAATAGGTTTGACGGTGCCGGTTCGCGAACACGCCGGAGTCGGGGCCCCAGGGCCGAAGCGTCCTCACGGTGTGCAACCGGGTAGCCGTAGGCCGTCGGCGGGGCGGCGACAGCATCACGGCACCTCCGGCGTGGCAGGCGTGCGCTGGTCATGGCCCGAGCCGAACGCTGATCTGCGAGCCGAGCTCCCGGAAACCGAGCGCTCGGGCGACTCGTCGCGACGGCTCTGGACGCGCCCGCCACTGCGGCAGCAACCGGTTCCCCAGCGCGTCCGCCACCGCCGCCGAGGCCACCGCGCGAGCCAGGCCACGACCGCGACACTCCGGGACGGTCAGGACCGACAGATGTGCCGCCTTATTCAACCAGGCCCGATATCCGGCAGCGGCGATCACGCTCGATCCCCCGCGGACGACGAAAGCCGCCGAGGCGATCTCCTCAAGACCACTCTCGTCCGCGTCCCGCCCGTTCACCGAGGCCAGCAGCGCGCGAACGTCAGGATGACCCGCCGGCAGGGCTTCCACCTCGGTGTCGGCATGGACGGCGGAGAAATCCCCGGCGGCGAGGTACGCCAGCGTCGCCGGCCCCAGGACGTCAAGGGCGGGCAGCTCCGCCGGCACCTGAGCGAGATCGATGTCGGCTCTTCCGACCTGGTCGAGCAGCAGGTCCCGCAATAGCTCGACCAGCTCGGAGCCGGGCACGGTGGCCAGGATCGCCCCGTCCAACGCGACGACGCCCGTCCATCGCGGCGGGCACAGCCACGACCCGGGCGAGACCACGACGCTCACGTCTCCACGTGTGGGAAACGTGACAGGGACACGGGTCAGGCCCGCCCACATCTCACCCGCGCGATCCAAGGAACTCCACGTCATTCGTCGATGATCCCGGCTGGGGAAGCCTGGGACCAATCGATATCGGGTGTTGGTCGAATGCGGCACGCACGCGTTCCTGGCCGCCGAGATCGCCGGCCGCGCCGCCGACCGGGGCCGCCACGCCTTCGAGACCTGGCCGGCCGCGGCGGCCGGAGCCGCCGCGCCCCGGGTGTGGTGTTTCGGGTGTCAGGAGGCCAGGTACTCCTCCCTGACCTTGGAGCGGGAGAGCTTCCCGGTGGGTGTGCGGGGCAGCTCCTCGCGGAACTCGACGACCCTGGGGTGCTTGAAGCGGGCGATCCGCGGGCCGAGGTGTTCCAGCAGTTCCTCCGGGGAGGGACGGGGGCCGGGCATCGGCTGGACCAGGGCGACCACCTTGTGGCCCCACTCCTCGTCGGGCACCCCGATCACCGCGACGTCGGCGACCGCCGGATGCTCCAGGATCGCCGCCTCGATCTCCGCGGGGTAGATGTTCACCCCGCCGGAGATGATCAGGTCGGTGCGGCGGTCGCAGAGGAACAGGAAGCCGTCCGCGTCCATGAAGCCGATGTCACCGGGGGCGTACCAGTCACCGCGCATGCTGGCGGCGGTCTTCTCCGGGTCCTTGCGGTACTCGAAACCGCCGGTGCCCGACCTGACGTAGATCATGCCGGGCTCGCCCGCGGGGAGCTCCTCCCCGTCGGTGCCGAGGATCTTCGCCTCGAAGGTCGGGGCCGGGCGGCCGACCGTGCCGGGACGCTCCAGCCAGTCGTGCGGCTTGACGGAGAAGGCGATGGTCGTCTCGGTGGAGCCGTAGTACTCGTACAGGACCGGACCCCACCAGTCCATGATGCCCTTCTTGACCGCCACCGGGCAGGCCGCGCCGGTGTGCACCACCTGCCGCAGCGACGACACGTCGTAGCGTGCCCTGACCTCCGCCGGAAGCTGCAGCATCCGGTGGAACATGGTCGGCACCATCAGCGCGTTGTCGACCCGGTACCTGTCGACCAGTTCCAGGACGGTCTCCGGCTCGAACCTGGGCGCGATCACCAGGGTGTGCCCGAAGTGGAGGGCGAACATGGTGTGCGCGCACGGCGCGGAGTGGTACATCGGCGAGGTCACCAGGTGGATCCCGTCGCCGGTCCGCAGGTCGCAGACCTCGCCCAGGAACCAGGTGAAGAGCGGAAGGGTCGCCTCCGGTTCGTGGCCGGTGAGCGGGCGCTGCACGCCCTTGGGGAACCCGGTGGTGCCCGAGGTATACCACATGACGGCACCGCCGGAGCGGTCCTCGGGGGCGGTCGTGGGCTGCCCCTCGGCCAGCTCGGCCACGCCGACGGCCTTCTCGACGGAGTACGACGGGTCGGCGACCACGACCCGGGCGTCGCAGTCGGTCAGGATGTAGTCGATCTCGGCCGCCGTGAGGTGCCAGTTGACCGGTACGTAGTACAGCCCCACCTGCCCGGTGGCCATCAGCATGACTACCTGGTCGCTGCCGTTGGGCAGCACCCCGGCGACCACGTCGCCCTGGCCGAGCCCGCGGGCCCGCAGGCCGTGCGAGACCTGGTTGACCGTGGCGAGCAGCTCGCCGTAGGTCGTCACGGTGCCGTCGGTGTCGATCAGGGCGCGGCGGCCGGGGTCGGCCTCGGCGATCCGGTAGAAACCGGGCAGCCCGCTGATGTCGGCCATGTGTTTCCTCCTTCAGAGCTCCAGCAGTTCGGCGAGGCGGGTCCGGTGCGCGCGGGGCGGGCCCAGCAGCACCTCGTCGGCCTTGGCGCGCTTGTAGTAGAGGTGCGCGTCGTGCTCCCAGGTGAAACCGATGCCGCCGTGCAGCAGGAGGTTGTCCCTGGCCACCTCGAAGCAGGCCCTGCCGGCATAGGCCTGGGCGAGCGCGGCGGCCGAGGAGAGCTCGTCGGGCGCCTCGTCCGCGGCCCAGGCCGCGTAGCGGACTATCGACTCGGCCTGCTCCAGCTTGCAGTGCATGTCGGCGAGCCGGTGCTTGACGCCCTGGTAGGAGCCGATGAGGCGGCCGAAGGTCACCCGGAGCTTGGCGTAGCCGACGATGGCGTCCAGCGAGGCGCGCAGCACGCCGAGCTGCTCGGCGGCCACCGCGACCGCGAACAGGTCCCTGGCCCTCGCCACGCCCTCGGTCGACGAGGCGATCTCCTCGCCCGCGCCCAGATCCACCTTCGCCTGCCTGCGGGTGATGTCCAGGGTGGTCAGCGGGGTGCGGTCACCGCCCCTGACCGCCAGGACCCGCGGCCCCTCGATCGCCAGGACCACGTCGGCCTCGGCACCGTTGAGCGCGCGGCCGCCGTCGAGGGCGACGGTCGCGAGCGTGGTCCCCGCGGCGATGCCGGGCAGCAGTTCCTTGTCGCCCACCTCGGTCAGCAGGATCGTGGCGAGGGTGGTGGCCAGGAAGGGGCCCGGCAGCAGCGCCGCGCCGGTCTCCTCCAGGACCAGCGCGAGCTCGGCGTACCCGGCTCCCGCGCCGCCGTGTTCCTCGCCGACGACGAGGCCGGCGAGCCCGAGCTCGCCGTTGAGCCTGCGGTAGACCTCGGGGTCGTGGCCGGTCTCCGATTCGGCGGCCCGCCGGACCTCGGGCAGCGGCGAGGCGGAGGCGAGGAAGGCGCGGACCGCGCCGCGCAGCTCCCGCTGCTCCTCGGTAAGCACGAGCTTCATGTGTTTCGGCCTTTCTGCGCGAGCCCGGAGGTCACCCATTCACCTTGAGGTCCTTGAACGGCACGTTCTTGTCCACGCGCGGCTCGGGCGGCAGGTTGAGCACCCGGTCGCCGATGATGTTGCGCATGATCTCGTTGGTGCCGCCGCCGAGGGCCATGGCCGGAGCGAGCGAGACGGCCTCGGCCAGCCGCCCGCCGCCCTCCTCGTAGGCGACGGCCTCCGGTCCGGCCAGCGAGGTGGCGAGGTCGGCCTGGAACATGGTCAGCTCGGCCAGCAGCAGTTTGGCGGCGCTGCCCCTGGCACCGGGAAAGACGCCGGCCTTGGTCTCCTGGGAGAGGCGCTCGTTGAACAGGGCGAGCGCGCGGGAGCGGATGTGCAGCTCGACGAGCTGGTCGGCGACCACCGGGTCGGCGGTGTCGGCGGTGTGGCGCAGCGCCTCGAAGGCGACCGGGTTGTCCCTGCGGCCGCCCATGCCGACGCCGCTGGAGATGGACAGGCGCTCGTGCAGGAGCGTGGTGACCGCGCAGCTCCACCCGTCGTTGACCTGGCCGACCAGGTTCTCCGCGGGGATGTGCACGTCGTCGAAGAAGATCTCGTTGAAGTGGGCGCGGCCTGTCATGTCCCGCAGCGGGCGGACCGTGACGCCTGGGGCGCGCATGTCCACGATGAACATCGACAGGCCCTTGTGCTTGGGCGCGTCCACGTCGGTGCGGGTGAGCAGCAGCCCGTAGGAGGCGTGCTGGGCGACCGAGGTCCAGACCTTCTGGCCGGTGACCGTCCAGCCGTCCTCGGTCGGGGTGGCCCGGGTCTGCAGGGCGGCGACGTCGCTGCCGGCGCCGGGCTCGGAGAAGAGCTGGCACCAGATCTCCTCGCCGCGCAGCAGCGGACGCAGGTGTCTGGCCTTCTGCTCGGGGGTGCCGAGGTCGACGAGGGTCGGCCCGCACATCCCGAGTCCTATGGAGAAGACGTAGGTCGGCAGCGTGAAGCCTGCGGCCTCCTCGGCGAAGGCCCGCTCCTCCGCCTGGGTCAGCCCCTGGCCGCCCCACTCGCCCGGCCAGCTGATCCCCGAATAGCCCGCGTCGTACATGCGCGCCATGAAGGCCTTCGCGGCGGCGACGCCGCCGGCGTCCGGGGTGCCCTCGGCCTCGGTGTCCTGGGCGTTGGCCTCCAGCCAGGCCCTGGCACGCCGCCGGTACTCCTGAAGATTCATGTCCGCTCCAATCAGTGCTCACTTACTTTAGCCAGCACCCGATCAGCCGTACAGAGCAATGCTCTACAGGGAACGATGAAGGGATATTTGCCCCTTCTTAGCCATCAAACACCAGGAAACGGCAATTAATCCGCCTAATGGTCCTATTTAGCGCCGAGGAGTGAAGTGTTCTCGGGGAACGCGTGGTCGGTACGGCATCGGCTGACGCTCACCGCCGTCACGACAGCCATCGTGACCGGGGGCGCCGTCTTCACGATCGCGACACTCAGGGCCGTGAAAGCGGCGCTCGTGCAGGTCAAGGCGATCAGGCACGAACTGGAGGAGATCACCGCGACCGACATCGGCCGCCGGGTGCCGGTACCGGCCGCCCGGAGCGAGATCAGGCAACTGGCCGAGACGATCAACCAGACGCTGGACAGGCTGGAGGCCGCGGCCGAGCAGCAGCGCAGGTTCGCCTCCGACGCCTCGCACGACCTGCGCAGCCCGCTCACCGCCATGCGCGCCCAGGTGGAGGAGGCGTTGCGCTACCCCGACGACGTCGACTGGAAGACCAAGGCCCACGCGATGCTCGCCAGCCTGGACCGGCTCCAGGCGATCGTCTCGGACCTGTTGATACTGGCCAAGCTCGACTCCGGGGTTCCCGCCCAATACGAGCGGATCGACCTGGGCGCACTGGTCTGCAGTGAGCTGGACCGGCGCAGGCGCAATGTCCCGATCGACAGGGAGGTGCAGCCGGGGGTGGCGGTCACCGGCGACCGGCTCCGGCTGGCCCGGCTGCTGACGAACCTGCTGGACAACGCGGAACGGCACGCCGACTCCAAGGTCTCGGTGAGCGTGGCCAGGGACGGCGGGACGGCCGTCGTGGAGGTGCTCGACGACGGCGCCGGGATCGCACCCGAGCAGCGGGAACTGGTCTTCCAGCGGTTCACCCGGCTGGACGCCTCCCGTAACAGGGACGCCGGAGGCACCGGACTGGGACTCCCCATCGCCAGGGAGATCGCCCGCACCCACGGCGGCATCCTGAGGCTGGAGGACAGCGCCCGGGGCGCACGGTTCGTCCTGCGGATCCCCCTGCACCCCGACCAGGACGGCGACCTCTGACCCGCTAGTGTTCCCTTGTGGCAAGGGGATTTGGGCGATTACGTCGTGAAGATCTGCTCCGAACCGCCTGCGAGGTCATCGCGGCCCAGGGGTTCGGTCATACCCGAACCGCGGACATCGCGCAGGCGGCCGGCGTCAGCCAGGCACTGCTCTTCTACCATTTCGAGACCAAGGAGAAGCTGTTCGCCCAGGCCTTCTCCTACGCGGCCCAACTCCATCTGGACGCGCTCACCAAGGTGGAGGGGGCGGGTGGCTCACCCCTCGACCGGCTGCGGGCCCTGCTCAGGTTCTATCCCCCCGGCGGGAAGACCAAGTCGTGGGCCCTGTGGATCGACGCCTGGGCCGAGTCGATGCGCAACTCCGAGCTTGAGGAGACGTCCCGCAGGATCGACATGCGCTGGAAGGAGGCGCTCCACGCGATCATCGATGACGGCGTCGAGGCGGGAACCTTCGTCTGCGCGGACCCCGAGGGCTCGACCTGGCGGATCATGTCTCTCATCGACGGCCTGGCCACCCAGGTGACGGTGCACAGGCGGCTGCTCTCCCGGGCGCGCATGACCGAGTTCATCCAGACGGCCGCCGCGGCCGAACTGGGCCTCTCCCCCACCGCACTGAGCTGAGCAGCCCCCTGGGCAGCACGACGAGGAGCATGGCGAGGGCGATCAGCCCTCCGCCGAGGAAGAAGCCCGGGGTGAGCGACTCCCCGTACAGCGCGACGGCCAGGACGGTCACCCAGAGCGGCTGTGTCGACAGGATCACCGCGGTGGGCACCGGCGGCACGTGGACCTGGCCCCACGAGCGGGCCAGGAAGCCCAGGGCGCAGGCCACGATCGACAGGTGGCCGAGGAGTGCCCAGTCTCCCGGCGTGGCGGGCAGGGTCAGGCCGTCCGGCACGGCGAGGACACCCGTCATCACGGCGATGGCGCCGAGCTGGATGACCGTGACCGCGTAGGCGTGTCGTCGCGCCTCGGCGGAGTTGCCGAGCACCAGCGTGTGGGCCGCGTACAGGACGGCCGAAACCAGGGTGGCGACCAGCGCGGGCGGGGAGACGTCGCCCTCCACGCCCTTCAACAGGGTGAAAACGGTCATCGCGACGGTCGCCAGCGCCACCGCGACCCAGATCCTGGCCGAGGTCCTGGCACCGAGCAGGACCAGCCCGAGGACCGGAGTGATCACCACGTACGAGCCGACCGTGAAACCCGAGACCGACGAGGGCAGGTCGTGCAGCGAGACCGCCTGGACGGTCTGGCCGACGCCGAACAGCAGGCCGAGCAGGATGCCGACCAGCCAGGTGCTCTCGGAGAGCCCCCGCAGGCTACCCGGGCGGAGCGCGACCAGCACGACCGCGGCGATGCCGTACCGCTCGGCGAGGAGGTCCGCCACGGGCATGCGGACGATGAGGTCCTTCATCAGCGGGAAGGCCGACCCCCAGGCGGCGCTGACGAAGGCCAGGAGCGCGATTCCCAGGAGGGGCCGGGGGGCTGCGAGCACTGCCATAGTCGAAGGGTTACATCACCTGCAGCGACGGAAAGGTCACCGACCGGAGCGGGAGTGGCCTTGATACCACGCTGAGTGAAGGACGTCACACCGGCGCGAGGGACCTCATACCTCCGCGGGACTTTCCGTCTTATTGGATGCTTCGTACAATTAGCACAGACATCCGATGGGAGGGCAGCGATGACACCGGCCCCAGAGACCGCCGCGGACAGAGAGGGCGACCAGCAGGTCACCGAGAGACGCGCGTACGAGGCGGTCATAGAGCGCCTCTCGAAGGCATCCGTCGACAAGCACTGGGAGCCGTACGTCGACATCCCCTGGGACGAGAAGGAGTTCCTCGTCTTCGCCGACGACCCGCGCTGGGAGCTGCCCGAGGTCGACAGGCTGGGCGGCCACGCCTGGTATCGGGCACAGCCCCCCGAGGTCCGCGCCAAGATCGGGCTGTGGCGGGTGGCGACCGCCATGAAGATCGGCCTGCAGTTCGAGAATCTGCTCAAGCGCGGACTGCTGAACTACGCCTACCGGCTGCCGAACGGTTCCCCCGAGTTCCGCTACGTCTACCACGAGACCATCGAAGAGGGACATCACGGGATGATGTTCCAAGAGTTCGTGAACCGCACGAAACTTCCGATAAAAGGCATGCCGGGGCCGCTGAGCCTGCTCGCGCAGATCACCCCGTGGATCCCGCTGATCTCCACCGAGCTCTTCTTCGTCTTCGTCCTCGGCGGCGAGGATCCGATCGACCACGTGCAGCGCAAGATGATCAAGTCGGGCAGGACCCGGCATCCGCTGGAGGAGACGATCATACGGATCCACATCGCCGAGGAGGCCAGGCACATCTCCTTCGCCCGCCACTACCTGCGCCGCCGGGTGCCCCGGATGCCCCGCTACCGGCGCTTCGCACTGGGCCTCGTCTCCCCTGTCGTCCTGGGCATCATGGCCCGGATCATGCTCTCCCCGCCAAGCTCGATGATCAGGGCGTTCGGCATCCCCGAGGACGTCGTCAGGGAGGTCTACACCGGCAACCCCGAGATGGCCGCGGAGATCCGCGACTCGATCGGCAAGACCCGCGAGCTCTGCGCCGAGCTGGGCCTGACGAACCCTCTCCAGCGCCGGGTGTGGAAGGCGATGGGCATCTGGGCGCCCCCGGCGCCCGGCACGGCACGGACCGGAAAGGCAGGCGCGTGAGAACGGCGATCGTGACGGGGGGCGCCTCCGGCATCGGCCTGGCCGTCTCCCGCGAGTTCGCCAGGCGCGGCGCGCACGTCGTCATCGCCGACCTGGACGGCGCCGGGGCCGAACGCGCCGCCAAGGAGCTCAACGGCTCGGCCGCGACGCTCGACGTCTCCGACGCGCGGGCCGTGACCGACCTCGTCGAGCGGGTGGCGGCCGAGCGGGGACGGCTCGACGTCGTCTTCAACAACGCCGGAATCGCGGTCGGCGGCACCGTCGACGAGCTCACCCTCGACCACTGGAACCGGACGATCGACGTGAACCTGCGCGGCGTCGTCCACGGCGTCCACGCGGCCTACCCGATCATGAAGCGGCAGGGCTTCGGGCACATCGTGAACACCGCGTCCCTGGCCGGGCTGGTCCCCGCGCCGCTGATGGCGCCCTACACGGCGACCAAGCACGCGGTGGTCGGGCTCTCGCTCGCCCTGCGCGCCGAGGCCGCCGCCCACGGTGTCCGGGTGAGCGTGGTCTGCCCCGGGTTCACCGACACCCCGCTGCTCGACAACGCCAACCCCGGCCTGCCGCAGACCCCGACCGGCGCCGGCGCCCGCGAGTCGGCGCGCCGGACCACGGGCCGTCTCTACTCCGTCGACGCGCTGGCCGCCGACGTCATCAGGGGCATGGCCCGCGATCGCGCCCTCATCGTGGCACCCGCCACCGGCCGCCTCGCCTGGCGCGGTGCCCGCCTCTCCCCCTCGGCCGCCGTCCGGGTGGCCTCCCTCGCCGTCCGCCGCCTGAGCGGGCGCTGAACCCGGCGCGCCGAGGTGAAGGCCCGTGGGGGGGGGGGGC
This sequence comes from Streptosporangium sp. NPDC049644, assembly GCF_040675205.1. Classification (NCBI taxonomy): domain Bacteria; kingdom Bacillati; phylum Actinomycetota; class Actinomycetes; order Streptosporangiales; family Streptosporangiaceae; genus Streptosporangium; species Streptosporangium sp. NPDC049644. The sequence continues at coordinate 12,025 of NZ_JBFAOJ010000156.1, forward strand.
GGGGCGGGGCGGTACGCTGGGGGGTTGGTGGGCGCGGGGGAGGGCGCCCCACGGCCTGGTCGCCCTGATGGAGATCCAGGCGTCGCGCCTCCGGGCCAGGACGGGGCCGGACGGCGAGCCGGTCCTGC
>NZ_JBFAOJ010000157.1:0-859 GCF_040675205.1 Streptosporangium sp. NPDC049644
TCGACGGTGATCCTGTCGTACAACACCGCCAACCGCGACCCCGAGCGCTTCGCCGACCCCCACAGGCTCGACCTTGGCAGGCAGGACGGCGGACATCTGGCCTTCGGCCACGGCATCCACCAGTGCCTGGGCCGGCAGCTCGCCCGCGTCGAGATGCGGGTCGCGCTCCCCGCGCTGCTCGACCGCTTCCCCACGCTGCGCCTGGCCGTACCGGCCGAAGAGGTCGCCCTGCGCCCGGAGACCGCGGACATCTACGGGGTGAAGAGCCTCCCGGTCACCTGGGACGTGGCATGAGTACCAACGGAGCCGTGGGGCGGTGTCAGCCCTGACCTGATGTCTCGGAGGCGACGAGTTCGACCTCGAACCCGTCGGTGTCCTCCAGGTAGGCGGCGTAGTGCCGCTCGCCGGCGGCGGGCTGCTCGGCCCGGGCGGGCAGAAGGTGATGCAGGCACCTTTAAGTCGATCTCAAGTGTGATCTTCTACAGCTAGGGGTGTGAATACGACCCCTCCGCGGCAGCGCCGATCACTATCTCGCCGCACCCTGCTCCTGGGCGGGCTCGGCGCCCTGGCAGCGGTCGGTGTGCCGACCATGGCAGCCTGCACCACCGTCATACCGATACCGGTCATCCCCGACCCCACACCGAGCGCCTCCGACCCCACACCGAGCGCCACTGATCTCGCACCGAGCGCCAACCTCACCGGCCATACCAACTGGGTCCGCTCGGTGGCGTTCAGCCAGGACGGCGAAACCCTCGCCACCGCCAGCCTCGACGGCACGGTGCGGTTGTGGGATGTGGCCGGTCGCAAAACCGTCGCCACCCTCACCGGCCACACCGGCGCTGTCAACTCAGTGGTCTTC
>NZ_JBFAOJ010000157.1:957-12101 GCF_040675205.1 Streptosporangium sp. NPDC049644
TCAGCTCGGATGGTGAAACCCTCGCCACCGGCGGCAACGACGGCATGGTGCGGTTGTGGGATGTGGCCGGTCGCAAAACCGTCGCCACCCTCACCGGCCACACCAGCATTGTCAACTCAGTGGTCTTCAGCTCGGATGGTGAAACCCTCGCCACCGGCGGCAACGACGGCATGGTGCGGTTGTGGGATGTGGCCGGTCGCAAAACCGTCGCCACCCTCACCGACCACAACGCCGCTATCCACTCGGTGGCCTTCAGCTCGGACGGCAAAACCCTCGCCACCGGCGGCAGCGACTACACGGTGCGGTTGTGGGATGTGGCCGGTCGCAAAACCGTCGCCACCCTCACCGACCACACCAGCGATGTCAACTCGGTGGCCTTCAGCCCGGACGGCAAAACCCTCGCCACCGGCAGCAGCGACAACAGGGTGCGGTTGTGGGATGTGGCCGGTCGCAACATCGTTGCCACCCTCACCGGCCACACCGGCTGGGTCTTCTCGGTGGCCTTCAGCCCGGACGGCAAAACCCTCGCCACCGGCAGCAGCGACAACAGGGTGCGGTTGTGGGATGTGGCCGGTCGCAACACCGTCGCCACCCTCACCGGCCACACCGGCTGGGTCTCCTCGGTGGCCTTCAGCCCGGACGGCGAAACCCTCGCCACCGGCAGCAGCAACAACAGCGTGAAGTTGTGGCCGACCCGCTGACCCAGTAGATCATCACCGCTTCAGCCCTACCACCAAAATCCGGTCACCGGAACGGGGACGTGGCGCGGCCACGAGGGCATGGAACGGTTTCTGGCCGCCTTCAGCGAGGTCCGGGAGTCGATGGAGTTCCTGGAGCAGGAACACTGGGGCGACGGCGACACCGTCGCGGTGCGCAACCGGGTGCGTTTCCGCGCCCGCGCCACCGGCCGGGAGGTCGACACCCTGATCATGCAGCTGATCACCGTCAGGAACGGGCGCATGCTCGAATGACGCCCGTTCTACTGGGACCTCGCAGCCGTCGCCGACGTCTGCGCCTACCGGCCGGCCGGTCACGGCGCTGTTTGAGCCGGGACCGGGCCGGAGTTCCCGGCGGATGACAAGGCGGCGTACGACCGGTGCGCGGGGACGCCGTCACGCTCGCGACCTTGATCACATGGCTCCGCGGCTCCCGATCCGGGAAACGGTTCTCAGAGGGCGAGGTCCTCGCCCTGCTTGAGGGCGGCGACCGCATAGGTCTCGGCCGAGGTCGCGTCCAGGAATCGGGAAAGCTCATCGGGTCGCGTGTCGTAGAAGCCGTCGATGTGGAATCCGTCGTAGTGGATCGGCACCGCGACCCTCGCTCCCAGCAGGCGCGCGGCCACGGCCGCCTGGCCGGCGTCGAGCGAGGCCGGATAGGGGCTCGGGGGCTGACAGTGCGGGAAGCACACGGTCGGCCCGTTGATGGGAGTGAGCACCGCGTCGAACGGCCCGAACCGGTGGGCGGCGCGCCACCAGTAGCCGTGGAACATGCTGTCGCCCAGGTGCAGCACGCGCTTTCCGCCCGCTTCGACGGCCCAGGACACCTGCGGATCACCCAGGGTGTCGACGGCTGGAACGGCCGCGATCGTGAAGGGGCCGATCGTGACGGTCTCCCACAGGCCCATCGGGCGCCGGGACAGGTTCCGTTCGTCGAGCTCGCGGTCGGCCTTGAGCGTCCACAGGTTCTCGTGGTCGTCGCCGCCGAAGGAGACGGGATGCAACACCCGGCCACCGGGGCGGAGCGCCTCGGCCAGTGCCGCGGCATCGGTGTGGTCTCGGTGCAGGTGCGTGCACAGCCCGGCGATCACGTCCCCCTCGGTGCGCGGCCGGACGACCTTCGGCATGGGCGCCGACAACGGAGTGTCCTCCAGCACCCCCTCCGGGCGGCCGAGCAGGTCGATCACCACGCTGTGACCCCGCGCCTCCAGTTCCACCCCGGCCCAGCCCAGCCATCGAACACGCATCTTCCGGACCCCTTTAGCGTACGATCGTTCGTTGACTGGATAGCGTACGATCGTTTGCTAAACTGGTCAACCATGAGAAGATCCGCCGAGGCGGCCCAGCTGACCCGCGACCGAATCGTCGCCACCGGCGTGACGAAGGCCTCCAGCGACGGCCTCCACGCGCTGACCATCGGCTCCCTGGCCGAAGCCCTCGGCATGAGCAAGGCGGGCGTCGTCGGCCCCTTCGGCTCCCGCGCCGGACTGCAGTCCGCCGTGCTGGCCAAGGCGGCCGACATGTTCGTCGCCGCCGTCGTCACGCCGAGCATGAAGGCGGAGCCGGGTCTGCCGCGCCTGCGCGTGCTGATCGATCTGTGGTGCGGCTACCTGGACGGCAGCCCGTTTCCCAACGGGTGCTTCATCACCGCCGCGTCCTGCGAGCTGGACGGCCGACCGGGCGAGTTGCGGAGCCTCCTCCTCACCACCGTGACCCGATGGCGGGCCTTCCTGCACGAGCAGATCGTGATCGCGCGGACCGCGGGCGACATCACCGCGACGCTGGACGCGGACGACCTCGTGACGACCCTGACCGGGATCGCGATGTCGGCCGACCAGGAGATTCAGCTACTCGCCGACGCCACTGCAGCGGCGCGCGCACGGCGTCTCATGCTGGCCGCCATCACCCGGTGAACGCGTTGACTCACGGAGACGGCATCGGCGGTTTTCCCGGAGCGCCCGGAAGGGTTGTGCCCGACGTCGGTCAGCAGGTGCGGCGGTAGGGAATCTCCGGAATGTGGGTCCTCCAGTCCGCCTCGGAGAGCGGGCCGAAGAGGGCGCAGAGGGCGCTCTTGACCTTGTCGGGGGCGATGAGGTGGGTGCGGAGGCGGCCGGCGTCGTCAACGGCCGCCAGAACCGCGCCGTCGGCCGAGAAGGCCATGGTGGTGATCTTGTCCGGGCCGACCTTGTCCTTCGGTGTCAGGAAACCGGCGAGCGGAAGGCCCAGGGCGCGTCTGTTCGGAACATCCCACAGGCGGATCCGGCCCGTGGTGTCGGCCAGCGCGAGCACTTTCCCGTCGGGAGCGAAGGCGACGGCGTTGCCCGGCTCCGCGCCGGGGAGCACGTCGTACCTGTGCCGGAGGGTCCGCGCGTCCCAGAACCCGATCTTGTCCTTGTCGACCACGACGACGAGCCCGTCCCGGCTGCGGGCCTTGGCGGGGCTCATTTCGAGGTTGGGGGCGAGGACTCGCCTGCCGGTGGCGACGTCGAGGACACCCTGGTCCGGTCCGGAGAGCACGGTCCGCCCGTCGGGACTGAAGAGGACACGCAGTTCGCTGTCGATGCCCTGGCCGAACTCCAGCGGGATTCCGGCGGACTTGACCCGGAGGGCTCCCGAGGCCACGTCCCACAGTTCGAACAAGGTCGAGCTGATGGTGGGGCTGGTGAGCACCGCGAGCGTCCTGCCGTCAGGCGAGAACCTGAGGGGCACCCGGTCGCTGATCGCGTGCCCGGTCTGCAGGGTGATCCTCCTGGTCGCCGAGGCGACGTCCCAGATCTCGACCTTCCCGCTGCTGCGGAAGCTGCTCGCCAGGAGCTTTCCGTCGCTCGACAACGTGAACAGCGATTCGCTGGTGCCCGCGACACCGTTGAGCGGCAGCGCTCCCCGTCTGACCCGCCTGACCGGATCCCAGATCTCCAGGTCGCGGCGGGACTCGACGGCGAGAGTCGAGCCGTCCTCACTGAGGACCGCGGTGGAGCCGACGAAGGCGTCGGTGAGCTTGACCGAGTCCGTGACGGGGCTGAGAGACAGGACGGTGACGGTCCCCGTGCCGTGATCCGCGCAGCGCAGGGTGCGGTCTCCCGGGCCGAATTCCGGGTTGGCGCAGCCGCCGGTGTACCTGAAGACGGGCTCGTCGCGTTCGCCCACGATCTCCCATGACTGGTCGTGGACACCCTCGGTGCCCCAGACGGTGCCGCCGACCGCGACGAACCTGCCGTCGGCGCTGAAGGCGATCCCGATGTTGTCGTCGTTCTTCGGAAGCCGCCGCCGGCTCACGTCCTCCTTGTCCAGGCGGATGATCCACACCCGGTCGCCCTTGATCACGCCGAGGCGGCTGCCGTCCGGGCTGACCTCCAGGTCGCTGATTCTCTCGGAGTCCTCGCCGAACCGGGGCAGGGGCGTCTTCGTGCCCTTGCCGATGTCCCAGTACTCGAACTCTCCTTCCCGGAGGGCGACCAGAGAGCGCCCGTCCGGCGTGAAGGTCGCGCCCAGGAGCTGGTACGGGATGTCGAGAACGGGCTTTCCCGATTCGACGTCCCAGAGGACCGCCCGCGTCGCCGCCAAGCTCAGCAGGCGGGTGCCCGTGGGATCGAGCGCCGCGTACGGCTCGGGAATGCGGATCGTCACCGGCCGCGGCCGGCCGGTCGCCGTGTCCCAGACGCCGACGGTGCCGTCCTTCCTGACCAGCGACATGGTCCTGCCGTCCGCGGTGAGGGACAGGACGTGACCGAGAGCGCCGTCGTCGACCGGTTCTCCGGTCAGAGTGATCGTCCGTACCACCCGGCGCGAGTCGACATCGGCGAGCTTCACCTCGTGGCCGTGCGCGTACGCCATCAGACGGCGGGTGCCGTCTCCGTTCATCCGCCAGTGGCCGTCGACGCCGGGCGGCCGGTAGGTGTACTGCTCCGGCTGGCTGTAGAGCGTGGCCAGCGCGTTCCGGGCCGCCTGACCGCCGGGCGCCAAGGTCGCGGCGACGACGGCGAGCTGCTTGGCGACGGCGGGATCGACGCGCCGCATCGTGGTGGCGAGGCCGGCGACCCGGTCGCCGATGGCCGTGTCCCGCTGCCCGGAGATGATCTCGTTCGTGGCCGCCAGCTCGATGCCCTGGACGATCGCGGTGGCCGCCGTCGCGGTGGACACGACGAGCAGGGCCGCGAGGGCGGCGCTCAGCAGCGTACGGTAGCGCCGCCTGTGCTGGGCGGCGCGCACCGAGTGGTCGAGGAACGAGCGTTCGGCCAGGTTGAGGGTGAGGTGCCGGCGACCGGCCACGACAAGACTGAGTGCCTCGTCGAGCGAGCCGCCCCACAGCAGGTCACCGCTTTTGTGGCCACGGCTCTGCCAGCGCCGCGCGGCGTCGGTGAGCTCGTGGTGGGCGTCGAGGACCTCGTGTTCGTCGGCGATCCAGTCGCGCAGCCGAGGCCAGGCCCGCACCAGCGCCGGGGTGGCGAGCGTGAGGAAGGCGCCGTCGCGGACCACCAGCCCCGCCTCGCCCAGCCGGTCGAGGGTGTGCCAGACGGACTGCTTGGCCGTCTCGGTGTCCAGGCACTCGGTGGCGGCGACCTTGCGCAGCGTGTGCCGGGCATCCGGCTTCACGGCGATCATCCGCAGCAGGACGCGCGGTACGACGGCCTGCTCGTGCGGTGCGAGCCCGGCGTAGGCCTGCTCGGCCACCTGCGCCAGCGACGGGGGGAGCGCCGTGCCGGCAAGAGCCCCGGCGACCGCGGTGCCCTCCTCCGGCGCACCCTGGCCGCCGATCAGGCCTTCCAGCAGTTCCCGGGGTACGGGGCGCCGGGCCGGGTCGTGCGACAGTGCCCGCGCCACCAGGGACCGCAGCGGCTCCTGCAGCACATCGAGCTCGGGCCGGTGATGAAGGACCCGGTGGATCAGCGCGGGCATGCTGTCACCGTCGAAGGGCGGCGTGCCCGTGGCGGCGAACAGGACGACGGCACCCCACGCCCAGACGTCGACGGCCGGTGAGGCACGGTAGCCACGGAACAGCTCGGGAGCCATCCAGCGCGGGGTGCCTTTCAGCTGCCCGGTCGCGCTCTGGGACATCTCCTCGGTACGCGCGATGCCGAAGTCGATGACCCGGGGACCGTCCGGGCCGATCAGGACGTTCGCCGGTTTCAGATCCCGGTGCGTCACGCCGGCCTGGTGGATGGACGACAGCGCGGTGGCGATGCCGACCGCGAGCCGGTGCAGGTCGTCCGGGCGGTAGGGCCCGTCCTTGTCCACCCGGTTCTGCAGATCGGGCCCGGGGACGTACTCGCTGACCAGGTACGGGGGAACGTGGTCGAGGTCGGCCTCGATGATCCGCGCGGTGCAGAAGGGGGCCACCCGGCTGAGCGCCGCGACCTCCTTGCGCAGCTGGTCGCGGTAGGCGTCGGTGATGAAGTCCTCGCGCAGTGCCTTGACCGCCACCCGGTCGCCCAGGCTGTCGTAGGCCTCGTAGACCACGCCCTGGCCGCCCGCGCCGAGCCGTCGGGCCAGCCAGTAGGAACCGAGTTGCCGGGGATCACTGGGTAACAGCGGCGCCACCATGGACATCAGATATACAAGATTGTTTGTTCGTGACGCCATATCCAGTTCGCGCCGTCATGGAGGCGCGGCATTGTCAGGAAATCATCCGCATTCCTTGGTGATCGCCTGATGCCGGTCATTGTTCGTGGCAGCCCGGCACTATGAGGGGTCCCGGTAGCAATGCAGAAATTTTCCACGAAGTAGCGTCTGACCTGCGATAACGGATGGGGTGACCACCCGTGGTGGGCTGATGATCACTGCCGCTGCGTTCGTTCCGGTTTTGTCCGGTACGGCAGGTGGAGTGGTGCGTTGTCAGACCATGCTTCACGGGGCGGGTGGGGCCAGAGGTCGCGGACACTTGTCGATTGACAATGCCCGGCAGTTGTCTGCGATGGCTCGTCACGGAGCGTACAAGCGCACGATCCGGTTCCGATGTTCCGCACACCCCGGTAATGCCGGGCCCGCCAGGCGCGGCCGCACCCCGGAGCCGTTCGCCGCCGGCGAGTTGCTCGGTCCAGGCGGGCAGCAGGTGATGCAGACGCCTTCAAGTCAATCTCAAGCGTGATCTTCTACACCTACAGGTGTGAACACGACTCCTCCGCAGCAGCGCCGATCACCGAGCGCCACCCTCACCGGCCACATCGACCCGGTCTACTCGGTGGCGTTCAGCCCGGACGGCACAACCCTCGCCACCAGCAGCCACGACGGCACGGTGCGGTTGTGGGACGTGGCGTGCCGCCAGAGCGTTGCCATCCTCACCGGCCACATCGACTGTGTCTTCTCGGTGGCCTTCAGCCCGGATGGCACAACCCTCGCCACCGGCAGCCGCGACGACGCGGTGCGGTTGTGGGACGTGGCGGGCCGCCAGAGCGTTGCCACCCTCATCGGCCACACCAGCGCTGTCACCTCGGTGGCCTTCAGCCCGGACGGCACGACCCTGGCCACCGGCAGCCGCGACAAGAGCGTGAAGTTGTGGGATGTGGCCGGCCGCGAAATCATCGCCACCCTCACCGATCACACCGGCGTCATCGAGTCGGTGGCCTTCAGCCCGGACGGCGAAACCCTGGCCACCGGCAGCGCCGACAAGAGCGTGAAGTTGTGGGATGTGGCCGGCCGCGAAATCATCGCCACCCTCACCGGCCACACCGGCGATGTCTGGTCGGTGGCCTTCAGCCCGGATGGCGAAACCCTCGCCACCAGCAGCAGCGACGGCACGGTGCGGTTGTGGGACGTGGCCGGCCGCCACGCCGTCGCCCCCCTTACCGGCTACACCGCCGGGCTCTTCTCGGTGGCGTTCAGCCCGGACGGCACAACCCTCGCCAACGGCAGTTTCAACGGCACGGTGCAGTTGTGGGACGTGGCCGGCCGCGAAACCATTGCCACCCTTATCGACCACACAGACTGGGTCACCTCGGTGGCCTTCAGCCCGGACGGCACAACCCTCGCCACCAGCAGCAGCGACGACAGCGTGAAGTTGTGGCCGACCCGCTGACCCGGTAGATCGTCACCGCTGCAGCCCTACCGCCGAAATCCGGCCCGATCCTTCCCGGAGGCCGATCGGGGAGCTCGCGCGCCCGCGCGTAGGGGGGGCCGGAAAGTCGAGAAACCGGGCCGGCACCGGGATCTCACCGGCGACCGTCGCCGACTCGGCGCAGCGCCCCGGAGGGAACGGATCGCGATCAGGTGCCCTGATCACCTATCTGCTACCGGGCCGCAGGTCAGCGGCCCGGCCTCCGCGACCGGTGCGGGGGATCTGTGCGGAGCCGGGTGAGGGATCCCCGCTGGAAGTCCGCGTCCTTGGCCGCATCGTTCGCCGGGTGGGTGGTCAGCCGAGCCAGTGGCCGTCGCGCATGAGGTCGCGTCCGCGCAGTTCGTTCGCCTCGCGCCAGGCCTGGACGCGCCGCGGCCGGATCAGGAAGTACTGGTAGGGCTCGTCGAGTTCGCGCGGGTCGAAACCGGTCCTGGTCGCGAACGCGTCGCCCGTCTCCGGGGCGAGGTCGGTGATGTCCACCGGCTCGGCGGTGCCGTCGACGAGCACGACGTCGCGGGTCGGCCCGAGGCTGAGTCGTACCCGGTCGTCCGCCAGCAGGTTGCGGCCGGTGACCGAGGCGCGCGGCGTCGAGATGAGGAACGCGGTCCCGTCCCAGAGGTACGAGAGCGGGATGAGGTGGGCGCCGCCCGGGGAGCCCGACGTCGCGACCCAGAGATCGACGTCGCTCTCCAGTCTCGTGCGAGTGTCCCGCAGCCTCTCCTTGAGTCCACGCGGCGGCGCGCCTGTCATGTTTCCTCCGGTCACTTCGTGGGGGCTCGCTCCGTCGGTCGTCGATCGGTTCACCGGGGGCGCGGCCACCATCCCGAGCCCGGCGGCGGTGGCACATCAGGGTGTGAGTGCCGGCGAGGTGGTCTCCCAGGCGAACCCGTCCGGGTCGGTGAAGGATCCGGCGTCGCCGCCGATCATGAGCCGGTGTGATCCGGTGCCATCGGGGGCGACGCCGACGTCCTTGGCGAGGGCGCGGCGCCGGTACAGCGCCAGCTTGACGGGACTCGATCCGGTGGCGAACTCGACGTACATGCGGCCGAAGCTCTTCGCGACGGTAAGGCCCTGGTCGAGGTAGAACCTCTTGCTCGCGGCCACGTCCGTGACTCCCAGCAGGAGCACGATCTCGTCGATCTGCCGGGTGGCGGGGCCGGTGTCCTTCTTGGCCGAGGTGGCGATCTTCCAGATCGTCCCGTCCGGGGCCTGTACGACGCCGCCGTAGCCCCAGAGCGACTTGGTGGCGGGCTTCAGTGTCGTGGCGCCGGCGTCGAGGGCGGTGGCGATGAGGCTGTCGACGGTGGACGGCTGGGACACGGTGAGTGCCAGTGTGAACCCGCGGAAGCCGGTCGTGGGCGCCTTCGAGGCGCGCAGGCGTATCTGCGTGTCCAGGCCGAAGGCGACGGTGTAGAAGTGGCCGGCGGCTGCGGGGTCGGCCACGTCGAGGGTGACGGATTCGATGGATGTCATGGCCATGACGCTAGTCGCGGCTCGGTGACCAGCGCTTCTTGATTCCTGACCGGTCCTGTCACCTGTTCGCGTCCCCGACGGCGCGCACACCGCCTGGCGCAACGAGGGCCGCTCCCGCATCCACGACCGGTTCCAGCGGGCCGTCGGCGAGGGTGACCTGCCCCCGGGCAGCGACCCGGGACTGCTCGCCCGGTACGTCATGACCGTGGCGAACGGCATCGCCGTCCAGGCCGCCGGCGGTACCGGCCGCGACGAACTCCAGAAGGTCGCCGACACGGCCCTGCGAAACTGGCCACCCGCCTGACGACCACCTCTTCAGAGAAAACTGTCGGTCCTCGTGGTCATCATCGGCGGAAACTCCCCAACCTCACCCCCGGAGGCCGCCGATGGCACGACGAAGATCACGCCGTGGTCAGGGCAACGTGGACTGGTTGCTCTGGCCGGTGGCCATCGCAGTCTTCCTGGTGGTCGCCAGGTGGCTCATCGACGTGGTCGTCGCCAACTGGCCACTGGTCATCGGTCTCACGGTCCTGCTGGTGGCGGGGCTGATCGGCCTGCTCGTGCTCCGGCGTCGAACGATCGACGCCCGGCAGCGGGAGTGGCTGAGAGACAACGCCCGCCTCGAACGCGTCGACCAGATGACCGGCGTCGAGTTCGAGTCACTGGTCGAGGCACTGCTAAGGCGGGACGGGTTTCACCAGGTCCGCAGGATCGGTGGCAGTGGTGACGGTGGTGTCGACGTCATCGGAACCGCTCCCAGCGGAGATCTGTTCGTCATCCAGTGCAAGCGCTGGGCCAAATCCGTCGGCTCGCCCGAGGTGCGAAACCTCCTCGGTGCCCTCCACGCCTATCCCGGGCACCGAGGTGTTCTCGTCACCACGACCCGCTTCACCGCGCCGGCCGAACAGTGCGCGGCGGGAACGAACCTGCTTCTGATCGACCGCGAGCAACTCGCCGCCTGGCTGAACGGAGCCTCCACCCTCGCTCCAACGACGCGCGCAACCGGCGGCTTATGGCCTCCTCGACACCAAGGCTGATCATGCATCTTCCCTTGGGGCTGTGCGGCAAGCCGTGTGGTGGCTTGCATCGGGGGGCGCGGCCTCCTTGCCGCGCGCTCCATAGGCACGTGCCCCGAACTCGGCTCCGGCACCCTCCAGGGCCGGGCGTATCACCAGGTAGGCGAACGAGTCACCCCGTACGACACCAGCGGCCGGCGCGGTGGCTCCATGAACTCGGCATCACCGACCGACTGACCGAACTTCGCTGGCGAACGTGGGTGTCCCCCTAACGTGGGTGTCCCCCTGAGGGTTGACCTTGACCTTAGGTCAGGGCGCACGCTGAACGGGTGACCAACGTGAACTCCACCTGGACCGGCATGGTGCCGGTCGACGACACCGCGCTGGCCGTGACCGACACCGGCGGGCCCGGTCGTCCCGTGGTCTACCTCAATGGCCAGTTCGCCACTCAGTCGTACTGGCGGCGCGTCATCGCCGAACTCGGCAGCGGCTACCGGCACATCACCTACGACATGCGGGCCCGCGGTCGATCGAGGCGTTCGGCCACGGCCGCTTCGTTCGAGACGCACGTCCGTGACGTCGACACCGTCCTTGCGGCGAGAGGCGTGGACCGGCCGCTTCTGGTCGGCTGGTCCTACGGCGCGCCGGTCGCGCTGCACTGGGCCGGCCGGAATCCGGGCCGCGTCCTGGGAGTGGTGTCCGTGGACGGCTCGTACCCGCACGGCTGGACCGAATCGTGAAGGGGAGTCAGCCATTGGCCCGCGCCGCCGCCCAGGCCCTGCTCAATCGTGTACGGCATCACCAGCCTGCCCGCTGACCTGGCCGGCCCCGCCCACCTCAACCATTACGAACGTGCGCACTGGGGCGTGGAAAACCGTCTCCACTGGG
>NZ_JBFAOJ010000158.1:0-11828 GCF_040675205.1 Streptosporangium sp. NPDC049644
GAAGGATTACGAAGTGGCCGTCTCTTGTCACATGGATCTCACCCGTGCCAGCACCAGGGCTTGATCACCCGCACACCATCTCCCAGGACGTGAACCGCCGCCCCGAAGCCGCAGCGCTTCACGACGCTCCCGCTCCGTGCCGGACAATCCCCCGCTTCTGTCTGAGTACCTCATACCTCCAGGCTGTCACCTGGGCAAACAGTGCAGACAAGCACCCCCGGACAGCCCGTGACGCCCAACTTTCTTCATCAGTACGGTCAAGGGCTTGGCTACCTGACACCGGCAACAAGGTCCTGACTCGACTGCTCATAGACGTGGGTCGACGGAGTTGCCTACATGGAAGCATGGCCAAACAACCACATGAGGGCCTTCTTCCGCGCCTGGTCTGATCCCACTTGGCCCCACCTCTGCTCAATCCGATGCAGGATCTTGGGAAGTGAGATAAGGGCGCTCCTGGTCAAACCAGTCCAGGCTCAGCCTGGCTCCTGTGGTCAGCTCGATCGTCGCCAGCGCCGCGGCTCGCCAGCTCTTCCCGTTCCTCCATTTGAAGTGCGGCGCCATGGCCGCCAATTCGGGCCAGCGTGCCAGATTCGGCTCCTGTGCCCACGCCTCCGAGTACATGGCATCGACCATCAGGAGCAGCTCTCCATCGGCAGCGAAGGCGACGCGGTTGTTGGCGTTCACGTTCCAGTAGACGCTGTAGGCCCGGGCGCCGACACTGAGACGTGGAAGCGTCGGCGGATAGACGCCGTGGCAGCCGTTGTACTCGAACAACACGGTCACCGGGCCGGATTGGCCCACTAGCATCGCCCAGGCGGCCTCGTCGGAGTAGTCGTCCTCGAAGCGTGCCTTCTCGTGGATCTCATGCTTCGCGCCGCTGCTCACTCGTTCCCCGATCTCGGCGAGCGTGAGTGGCTCCCCGTCGTTAGAAACAACGACGGTCCAGCAGATGCCCGTCTCTAACCAGCTGTCCTTAAGAAGACGTCGGTAGTAGCGGTACATATCGGCGTCTGCAGGCCGCTCATCGCTCATGTCGTGAGACTCCGTCACTTCGGGTACGCGGAGCTCAGGATCTTCGCAGACGGGTGAGACAGAACAGGGGCTCATCAGCAGCCTCTCAGGAACCCTCTCCGGCACATCGTCAGGGGCGGCGACGGAGGCGGTAGATCCCGTTGCTGTACGGGCACGGAAAAGGCCCTCCGGGATCATCCCGGAGGGCCTTTGACCTGCTGTGCGGCCGGAGGTACTCGAAACCCCAACCTTCTGATCCGTAGGTCCCCGAACGTCCTCCAGGACCGTTCAGACCAGTTCACCGTGAAGGCTGCGAGCAGTCCGGTTGTTCAGATCGATCCGCTGATGTTCGCTACCGTCCGCCTCGGTGGCTCCCAGGCTGGCTCCTGGAAACAGGCTTGCCAGTGCCTGCGTGAGCTACTCGTCCTTCTCACAGTGATCCGCTCGGAAGCCCGCCCTGGCCGGTCATCCCGCCGCCGTCTCCCCTTTAGGGAGCAGGCCAGGGACAGGGGTCAAGGTGGAGCGCCCTACGTCCGAACGACCTTGACCCCTGTCCCTGTCATCCGCCGACAGTGCTGATTACATCGTGATCATGCGTGCCGGTCATTGACCGTTGCGCAACTCACGTTCGCGCTCTCACGCTTGCCGTTCTGGTTCTTGAGCACCCATATGCCCTTTTCATTGAAGCGGATCCATGCCTCGTCATCGTTAAGTCCCCGTATCCAGCCAGCGGACACACCACCGAATATCCGCACGCCCTTGTCTTGGTCCAGGAACTGGATATACCCCTTGCCTTCGCCTGATCCGTGAACTTGGTTGGTGATCACGTCGTTCACGTCGACCTTGTCAGCAAACACGGTTCCCCAGGCTTGTCCGGCCCCCTTACGCACGTTCAGGCCTTCCTTGGGGAAGCTGATCCATCCGTCGTCAGCGCTTCTCCCCTGCACCCACTCGGCATTCACACCGTTGAGGTCGGCCCTGTCAGCGTGCACGGTTCCCTGCCCCCCGGAGTTGGAGAAGATCTCTGCCCCTGTGCCGGTGAAGGTGACGCGCCCCTTGTTGGCCGTCCCCTGGACCCAGGGGGTATCGATGCCACTCGTGGCGGTGAGGGTTTCCAGGACGGGGTAACGCACCTGAACGGTCGTGGTGAGGAAGTGCTGCTTCTGAGTAGTGGGGTCGGTGGCGACCAAGATGTAGGTGGTAGCCCGCTTCGGGGCATCGGCTGGCGCCCAGGTACGTGTGCCCGGAGCGATGACTGCATGCCCGCCGGGGAACCGGATCTCATAGCTGAAGTCGTTGGACCCATCCCAGCTCAGCGTGAGGTTTTCTCCGGCGTCCAGCATGGCCTTGTCCGGGCGGAAGTCGCGCGGTGCCGGAATCTCCTTGGGAGCGGCCTTCACCACCGGCACCGCCGCGTGGCTGGTCTGCCATCCTCTACTGGTTTTGGTGGTCTCGGTCACTGTCAGCACGGCTACCCCGGCGGTGGGAGCGACGGCGACGTTCTCCAGTGTCAGCAACATGTAGTCACCAGGCGCGAAACCTTCTAAGCGACCGCTCTGGGTGGTGACCTGGAAGACGTCGGTTCCTTGTGGCTGGACGATCACCGGCTGGGTGGCCGCCTGGGGGCCCGACTGGGTGTCGGTGTACTCGCCCCTCGGCTTGATCGTGCTGATGTCCCGGGTGAGGTGGCCGGCGCCATCACCGACGGGTACCTTCACCTCGATCCTCAACCAGGGCACCGTCTGTCTGGTGTTGGTGACCATCAAATACACCGTCCCCGTAGACGGGAGTCGCCCGTCCACTGACGCCTCCAGAGATGTCGGGTCGGTGAGGATGGTGTAGGTCAGCGCAGTCAAGGTCACGGCTCCTTCTCTTGGCAGACAGCACAGGTCGATGCCCTGCGTACTACGAGAGGCCTAGGCCGGGCAGAACAGGCGGCGGCACGGGTGAGGCATCTGGAACCCGCCGCTTGTGACGCACCGCAGAAGATCACCCCTCCTAGATCCAAACGCCAGGGTGAGAGCACAACAAGAGCACTCAAGGGGGTCATAACGGAGCGCTTCGGCAATATCCTCAGCACCTTGACAAGCATTTGGATCATGCTCTACTGGCAGCGCTGCGGACACCTGCCAGCCGTGACAAGTGCGGTGATTATGTCCGTACTGGAACGACGTCTGGCCCATCCGCGACGTTCGGTGGGCCGGGGCTGAGTAGCCGAGTGGGGCAGGCAACAGCGTGGAGGTCCTGCACCGCACGTACGAGAAGTGCCTCATAGGGCACAACGAGATCGCCATACGCCGGATCAGTGACGTTCTGCGCCCCGGACCGCGGGAACTCATTGGGAAAGATCAGCCGGAGGCAGCCGACGACAGCCGGACGCCGGTAACTGATCCAGAACACGAAAAAGCCCAGGTCATCATCACGATGACCTGGGCCTTTGCACTGTGCGGCCGGAGGTACTCGAAACCCCAACCTTCTGATCCGTAGATCCCCAAACGATCTCCAGGACCGTTCAGAACCGTTCGCCCTGCTGCTCGCCGGGCATCCGGCCGTTCAGATCCATCCGGCTCAGTTCATGACTGTCCATCCGAGTGGCTCCCAAGATGGCTCCCCGAAATGCGATCGACTTCTCCAGCACCACCTCGGCATACTCGTATCTCTGCCTGGGATGTTTACTCGGCTACCGTCTCCGGCGTTGACCATGGAGAACGAGAACATGTCGATACCGCAGCTCCCTGACGGCCTGCTCGCCGAACTGCTCGACTGGGACGAGAGCTCCTCCCACGAGCATTTCGACGCGATGGACCGGCTGTTCGAATCCCTCTCCACCCCCGAGGAGATCATGGCTCTGGCCCAGAGCTGGTGGTCTGATGCGGATCAAAGCGTACAAGCACTCGGATTCGATCTGCTGGCGGTTCAAGCACTCGACTTTTCCTGGCACGTCCCGCCCCTGATCGAAGCGGCGAACGCCCTACCGCTGGACACGGCCCACGATGCAGTGCGCTGGTGCGCCGCCCACGCACTCGGCGTGGTCTGCGACGAACGTGTGCTGTCTCCGCTTCTGCGATTCGCCGGCGACCCGGATTCTGATGTCCGCTGGCTGGTGGCACGCGGGAGTCCGGCCGGGATCGAGCTGCTTCCCGAGGATGCGGTCCAGGTGCTGCTGAAGCTGATGCGCGATCCGGACGCCCGGGTACGGGACTGGGCCACCATGATGCTGGGCAGTCGCAGTGAGAACGATATGCCGGAGATCCGAGAGGCCTTCGTCGAGCGCCTAGAGGATACGGAGGAGGATACAGCGGGCGAGGCCGCGGTGGCCCTGGCGATGCGGCACGACGCCCGGATCCTGCCCGCGTTGAAACGCGTGCTCGCCACTCCAAGCGTGGGCAACCTCTATGTTGAGGCCGCAGCGGAGCTGGGTGATCCGCAACTCCTGCCGCTGTTACAGAAGCTCAAGGCCGAGGGCTGGCAAAATGACGAGCCGCGACCCCGCGTCCTTGATCAAGCCCTAGAAGCCTGCACGCCACACACACCTCTGCTCACCTGATCTCTCCGCCTGCATCGTCCCCTTCCCAAGGACAATCGGTGGGTACGGCCCCGATACCCAAACCGCATTAGCAGCTCTGATCTTGACCGTTCAGATCAGTTTCACCTGGACCAACAGGCGCGGCCGGTCCTTCCGGAACGGAGTTGAACGGGGCTGGATTGCAACTAGAACTGCAACTAGGAACCGGCTGTTATGGGCAGGCTGATCCCGGTGATGCGCGCGATCCCGATAGGGGCTCGGGTCTCGTGCATGGTGATCGCATCGCCTGGCTTGAGATGTCGCCAGTGTCCGAAGGTCAGGGGAAGCAATCTCACCGACCCGCACCCGCCCGGCTCCAACGGATCACGACCTTCGACCCAGAGGCGGGCGATGCCGAGCAGGGGTTCGTTCTCGGGTGTAAGGAGGTCGATGTCCCACATGGCCGGAGCGCTCTGCGGAGAGGTACGGGGCTTGTGCAGCCTCCGTCCTCGACGCTCGTGAGGCAGAACACGGAGATCATCTCGTTGAGATATATCGGACTATTCAGGCAAATGTATAAGTACCGCCGCTATCTACTACGGGCAAAGCGTTGGTCATCAGCAACCATCCTCGCGAAAGAACCGCGACGGCGTCCCAAGGGACGAGACGTCGACTTACGTCACCAGCGGCATGATAATTGATCTTCACGGAACAGGGAGGGAAGGGAACCAAGGGCCCCCCTTGAGGCGTTCTCTCCAGTATGGTGACCCATGCTACGCCAGAAGGCCGAGTTAATGGGACAAATGTGGACATAGTGCCCGATGGTATCGCCAGAGTGCTGTCCGATCTCGGAGCTCGGTTGTTGGAGATCTACAAGGTTCAACGGGACAACTCGTTCTATGATCAGCAGAAGCTCCTGGCGGACCTAAAAGAAGAAGATGCAAGACATGTTGGCGTGCAAGCGTCAACAGAGCAATATCGACAGGAAGAAATAGGCGTCCTTATAAAGTCCGCTCTGGCTACTCCAGAAAAAATCTTGGAGAAATCTCTTTTTCTGCCCTCTGCAGATAAGGTTCGTTCCATCGCTGGACAAGCTGCGATACAGCGGGGTAAACCTATTTTGCTTATTGCTCCGTTCTCTGAGGGATTAACCGAATTCAAGGATGTCGACGCATCATTCCGGATATCCCTAAGACGCAACTGGCTGAATCAGCCTTGGCAATCAGACATGATACCCATGGATGGACTTCTAGGACGCCCTTTAAGCGGTACCGACTTAGATGTTTCTTTAATTCGCCAAACACTCTCGAATATTCCTATTGTTCTAGTTTACGGCGAGATGCAAAGAAATCGTCGAATATGGGCGTCAGTAGTGGCATGGAATATAGCTGAATCGACGGAGCAATCATTAGTGCATGTGACGCTCCCTCCATTTTCTATTCCTTCCGCTAGCGCTGGCTTCGACAGTCTTTCTCCAACACAACGCCTTGAGTTTGAAGACGCTTTGGGTAGAGCCATAGCTATAACTGTAGGAGTCTTCGGTGAGTGGCACCATCTACTTCGTTATGGTCGCACTCCGCGACTCCACCGTCTCCTACCAGTCGAGATGAAGAACGAACGTCGATCTATTGCAGCTGGATTTGCCGCTGCTTACGACTTGGCTGTGGAGAGAGGCGTAGTTCATCTTGGAGATGCACGCATTGAACAGGCTGAAATCTATCTCGAAGCTAATCTAGTCGATAGATCGATCAAAGCAGCCCGAGAGGCACTGGAAAAATTCAAAGCAGAAAATATTCTGATATCGGAGGAACAGCGTGTGCGCGTACGCAAGGTGGCAAGCATCCTCCGTGAAGCGCAGGACATCGAAGGACATGTTGAGGCTCTCGAACTACTAGAGATAAGCGCCAAAAGAGCTGTACTCGAAGCGTTTGGATGGGGTGAGTAATACATGGAAAAGCGTATAAAGGTGGTTGCAGCCATCGACTTTGGCACGCACGGAACTGGTTATGCCTGGTCAGTGATTAGTGCCGCCAATGACGATATGCGAGGCCGGCAAGTTTTTTGGAATAATCAATGGCCTGGCCAGCCTGTCGCTTACCCGAAAAACCTCACAGCTCTACTGCTCGACGAAGAAGGCGAGGTAGTGGCATGGGGATTCGAGGCCAAGCGTAAGTGGACCGGAATAAGAGATAAGATAGAGCGAGACAAAACCCTCTTTGCTCGCGCATTCAAGATGGAGTTGGCCGGGGAAGAGAGCAATCCCGCCGTAGATGTGAAAAGCAGAAATATCAACGCACACGTTCTCATAGAGAAGTATCTTAAACTTATCTATGAAGAAGCACTAAAGAACATAACGGCGAGCGGATATGTTGAAGAAGAAATTCGTTGGTGTCTAACAGTACCAGCGATTTGGAGCGACTATCAGAAACAAGTTATGCGCGAGCTTGCTGTAGCAGCTGGCCTTCCCGGTGATCGCAAAAGACTGTTACTGGCGATTGAGCCTGAGGTTGCCGCATACTACGTGCGCGTATCCGGGGTACGTACGATCGGAATGAGTGGAAAACGTGCAAGTCTAATGACGCCAAGATCCCGCTTCATCGTGGTGGACTGCGGTGGCGGAACGGTAGATATCACAGCATATAAGTCTGACGCGCAAAATAATCTACAGGAGATCGGGAATGACTGGGGAGGGAAGTATGGCTCTGAATATGTAAATATGGATTTTGTTATGCGCATACTTCAGAACCGCTTTGGATCCTACGATGCGCTGCAGCGAATTCAAGAGGAATGTCCGACTGAGCTTCTGCGTATAGTTGACGCCTGGGAAAGCGAAAAGATACATCTAACCAGCGACCGAGAGGAGGATATCTTTCTACCTCTTCCTGCTGCAATTGATCGACAGCTGACTGATGATGTCAGGGATAGAATTGCAACGATCCAGGACGGGGTCAGTGACACCATCGTTGTTACGGCAGAGGAAGCAAGAAGCGCTTTTGATAGCGTCATTCCAAATATTTTGAAACTCGTCGACAAAGCGCTCCACGAAATGCGAGTCCAAAGACGAAATACGCAAGGTGAAGAAATAGTTCTACTTGTAGGCGGGTTTGGCGCGTCGGCATATCTTCAGCAAAGGTTGCAGGCTCATATAAAAGGACGGGCTCAGCTAGCTGTCCCCGGCGATCCTAAAGTAGCTGTCTTATTGGGTGCTGTGCATTATGCCTATTCGCCGCAAACGACTGCTCGAAAAACGAAGCTAACTTACGGCTGTGAAGTGAATGGGGTATTTAGAGAAGGAATCGATCCCCAGAGCCGACGAATCACCCTTCCTAACGGTGCAGCACGTTGCGCTGGCAGGTTTGATGTATTAGTTAAAGCTCGCGAGTTGGTACCCATTGACAGGGAAGTAGTCACCAGCTATACACCCACCTATCCTCATCAAACTGCCCTCAGTATAGAAGTGTATTCTAGCCCTAATCAGAATCCTGTATATGTGGAAGACTCAGGAAATAAAAGGCTTGGCTCACTGTATATTGACCTTAAGCAAGTGATGCACTTAGCTCAAGACAAGCGCAGCGTAAAAGTTTATATGCGTTTCGGCGAAACAGAGATACATGTTCGTGCTCAGATAGCTCATACTGGCGAATCAGTTGAAGCTGACTTACAGTTCGATCCCACTTACTGACACTTAGGAGGCATGCATGGAAACGCAATCCGGAGATAATTATGAGTGGGAAAACTTCTCTCAAGAAAATTCAAAAGACCGGCTGCAGGATCAATTAGTGCCCTTCATGCTGGGCGCTGCAAATGGGCTCTCTGGAATTTTATCCCATGAGTTGGTTGAAACATATTCTTTGTTACGAGAAGAGATTAGGAAACAAACACATCGCCTCCATGAACTCGAGAATGAGAATAATGTACTTCATTCTCGAGTAGATGAGCTTTGGCAGTTATTTGAAGGGGTTGATGCTCGGTTAGCCCAACTGCTAGAGAAAAGAACCGTGCTACGAGAGGATCTGACGTCAGCCGATACTGCTGCGCATCTAGAGAATTCTCAGATATATCGTAATCTCGTAGAACAGCGAGTTCAGGCACTGGTAAGGCGCGGTCTAAAGCGTGGCTCAGAAGATCGGCGATTTGAAACTATAGCTAAGGTGATGAGTGCGGTCTGTAGATGGCTGCTCCTCCCAGAGCTAGACAGAGACAAGATTCAAGGAGCTTTTAAGGGCCAGCATGACCCATCGTTTGATGGGATGGTAACTGATGTCTGCGAGCAAGCTCTTAAGATCCGTGGCGTAGCACAATCAGCGGCTGGAGAGCAGTCGTGGATGTGGGATTACGAAGCTGGTGCTTTTATAGATCCTTCCTTCCAAGATACATGGTCGTCATGCGATTCAGAGCATCCAATCAAGTTTTTAATCGCTCCAGCGTATGTTGTGGATAAGCAAATCTATTGCCCTCAGATTGTCTTCACCGGCAAAGGTAAGTGACTGAGGAAAATAAAACGACGCTGCGGATACAGGGGCTATTTACTAACGGGAGCTTTCCAGCGTTCAGGGTCAGCCTTCCATGCGCGAATCGCTTTTGGAGCGCTCACCAGGAACCATTGGATCAGCGCTTGCTTCTCTTCGGGGAGATTCTGTAGCGATGTAGATATGCTCCATAGTTCGCTTGTCTGCTCAGCGCAGGTTAGAAGCCATCGACGCATCTGGCCGTAGCTGGCTTCACGCCGAATGCTTGCTGAGAGTCTGAAACCTAGGCGCCGATTTTTAGCTCTTATTGCTTCGCCCGGCAGTTCTCTACACAGCGTTATGAATTCAATAAATCGGTGATGCGCTCCTTCAAAGTCTTGATTGATGACTGACCACGCTGTTCGGTCCGCGGCGGATTCAAGCGCAGTGGCCTCGGCCATGTATCGATCTTCCACTCGCGCGCGACGCTCTCCACGTACTATGTACAACGCTACAAATATGGCTATGATCGCTCCTAGAGTTGCGCCACCAAAATCTCCTAAAATTACATCCTTCCATACATCGATATCTTGATCGGGTGTTTGTACATAGATGGTCGGTGCCGAGGTAGGCACAATTGTTTGAGTTACAGTTACTGTCGGAGCGGGAGTAGGGGTGGGAGGAGCGTATATCAGCATCAGTCGCAACTCACATTTGATTTGGGCTGACGGGAGCGGTAGGACCAAGACTTTTCCGCAAAGGACCAGCAGGAGCTTTCCTCTTTTATTGGATGCATGAGCCGTGGCAGGTAGTATATATAACCAGCAAGACAAACGGCGGGAATTACACCCTATCTCTACTAGCATGGACCAATCCGTTACGGATTAGATATTGACCGTGATAGCAGTGAAAAAGATCGGGCAGTGTCCTCAGCTTGGGCAGTCTCTAACACACCTGGTCGCTGAGCTAGGAAGACGCTGACCTGCGGGGAGCGCTTCGGATGTTCGTGATTCCCCTTGAGTTCACCTTGCTCCCTTTGCTGACGGGCACGCCCTGAGAACCCCGTGCGGACGCATACACCTTCCCGCCGGATCTTCCCGTCTGCCTCGTCCCACCCCGGAGGGGCAACAGCTCGAGGACGGAGGGTCAAGGTCGTCTTCGCGTGTACGTCAGCCGGTAGACGTTCCTCGGCCATGGGATGCCAACGGTCACAGACGGCCTCGATCCGGGGGAGTCGAGATGTTGGGCTTGCCTGGGACGTGGCAGGCGGGAAGATCCGGCCCCACCTCAGCCGACTACGTTTCTGCGTTCGACAGTCTCGATCATCCCGGAGCGGAGTCCCCTCGCTGGAGGCGTCAGCTTCGAAAGAGCCGGATAAGCGCGATGGCTATCACCACGGGGATGACGACCGCTGATACAAGTACGAGAAGAATGAAGATCCCGAACGGAGAGTAGATCACGGCCTGCTCCTGTCGACAGGCTGATCATATGCATGCCCAGGAAGCGGAGCGGCGGCGGGCCGGTGGTCGGCGAGCGCATCGGCTACGGCGGGCGCGCGGGTCGGTGGACGGCCCGGGGCGCCGCCGGCCGGGACCGGCGCCCACGCCGCACGCCCGGGCGGCGGACGGCAGAGGGCCGGGTACGGCGGCGCGGCGCGCCGCCGCTTGATACCCATGAGAACAATTCGGCAACTCGGTGACATGCGCTTAAGAGCCCGATTCCCTGGCGCTGGCAACAGGGTCCTGACTCGACTGACCATAGACGTGGGTCGACGGAGTTGTCTCCATGGAGACATGCCCAAACAACCGCACCTCAGTGACAAGGCGTCGGCGTCACGGCTTCAGTCGGCCGCCGACCGCAGTGGCGATCCGAACCTGAAGGCAGCCTCCCAGCGCATGCAGTCGGTTGCTGATAAACGAGAGCACCATCAGCGCCAGCTGCGCAGTCGGTGATCCCTCGTTGAGGCTAAGGGTGCTCCACGTCGGCGGGGCACCCTTAGCCGAATTATCGGCTATCTACCGTTTCTTAGATCTCTTCTCCACAGTACGAGGGGGAGAGCCGCATGCTCCTTTGTCATATTTCAGGATGAATGAACTCTCCGTCCCTAGTGTCCAAGCCACATGAGAGACAAGACATGGTCCCTTCGTTGCCAGGCACCAGGTCATCCGAACCGCAGGATGCGCACACCATCTCCGTCATGCCTCCTATGAGACACCCTCGTCAGACCTTGTCCACACGAAGTGTCCGGCTCCATGGCGCTTGATGTGATCGGACGATCCCTGTCTGCTCCTACCCGTGTACGACAGGGGCCTTGGCCGGTAACTTCGCTGTGTGGCTACCAACGATGAGCAGACGCGCTGGATCGTGCACGGTGAGCGGCTGATCTA
This sequence comes from Streptosporangium sp. NPDC049644, assembly GCF_040675205.1. NCBI lineage: Bacteria > Bacillati > Actinomycetota > Actinomycetes > Streptosporangiales > Streptosporangiaceae > Streptosporangium > Streptosporangium sp. NPDC049644. The sequence continues at coordinate 11,352 of NZ_JBFAOJ010000158.1, forward strand.
CGACAACCGGTGGATCCGGCTGGGGCTCGTTGATGTTGCGATCCCGGATGGGGAGCGGTTCGAGCATCACGTGGTGCATCTGGATCGGGCGGCCATCGCGGTGGTGGTCGATGAGCAGAACCGGGTGCTGTTGATGTGGCGGCACCGGTTCCTGGCCGACCGGTGGGGTTGGGAGCTGCCTGGTGGGCTGGTCGATGCGGGTGAGGACGCCATGACGACGGCCGCTCGTGAGGTGGAGGAGGAGACGGGATATCGGCCCAAGGAGATCGAGCACCTGATCACCTACCAGCCGATGGGCGGCATGGTCGACTCAGAGCACAATCTGTTCCTCGTGCGGGGTGCCGAGCTGGTCGGAAGTCCGACCGGGGAGATCGAGGCCGATCCCCTCCCTGCCAAACTAGACAGAGGTAACAAAAAGGTACATAACTCTGTATCGAGGGCGGGGAAGGAGACATCCCTTCGTGGGAGCACGACAAC
>NZ_JBFAOJ010000159.1:0-11754 GCF_040675205.1 Streptosporangium sp. NPDC049644
TCCCCGCGTTTTCAGATCTCACCCAGCGAACTCGCGTGTGTTCCCGATGAATGTCCTTCAGTCTGGCTGAACTCACGGCGGACGTACCGGTAAGACTCGTGCAGCCAGGTACACGCGATTGAGTACGCCCAGCCCAACGGTGCCCTACTGGTCGCTGGGAAGGTGGCTGACGGCGTCTTCGAGCCACCGGGCAGCGGCGGGGACGTCCGGCCGGCCCACCAGCTCAGGCGGGGCGGCATCTGCTGGAGCAGATCACCCCGCTGATCGTCCGGGTCCGCTCCGCCGGAGGCGCCGCCCCGCTGGAGCCGACCCTGCACGACCGGCAGGCCCGCCTGTCCGCCCGGGGCCACGCCGTGCTCACCGGCGCCGACCTGGACGCCTACCTCCGCGCCCGCGAACCCTGAGGCCGGGGCACGCTCACCACCGGAAGCGGCACGGCCGCGAATGGAGACCGGGCACGGGTGACGGGGAGAGGCTTCACCCTTGCCGCCCGGAGACCGTTCAGTCCAGGATGCGGAGTCTCCACGGGTAGTTCGCAGGTCCCGCCTGATCGCAGGCGTACGACCTCGCGCCCATGGCGACCCATGCCGTGCCCGACTGGACGCACTCGTAATGGAACATGTAGTAGCCCTCCGTCCACCACACCAACGGTGCGGAGGCGCTCGTGCCGTGCATCGCCCCGGGACTCCGCGACGTCGCGACGGCGGTGGTCGCGGTCGCCGCCGCCGGGCTCGCGAACAGCAGGATTCCCCCGGCCACCACCGAGGCGGTCGCCACGACGAGCGTGTTCTTGACTCGCATCCGTGCTCACTCTCCGTTCCGATTGCCGATGACGTGTGTTGGCGGTCACGCGTACCCCCGATCCCGGCGGGCGCGTGGCTCTCCTTGCCTCCATCAGATCTACGGCACGGCCGCTCGCGCGGACCATGATCGGGCACGTTCCTGTCGGTAAACCTGGAGTTCGTGTCCGTTTTCGACGGGGTGCGCGCTCCCGGACGAGCGCCGCCCGGCCTTGGCGGTAACCGTCGCCTTGTCGAACTATCCATCCGAACCGCTCGGTCGGCTGATCAACCGGCTCGCTCGTCAGGAGCAGCGGCCGGGCCGGGCTCAAGGACAGCGATCTCCCAGGAGACGCCCACTACGAGCTGCCCGTCCGGGTGCCAGGCCAGAGCGGAGATCGGCCAGGGGAATCGTACCGGGGGCGCCGTCTGCTTCCCGGTCCGTAGGTCCCACATCCTGAGGGTCCGGTCCCAGCCTCCGGATACGGCCTGCCGCCCTCGGATCGCCACCGCTGTCACCGCGCCCGCGTGGCCGGTCAACGGCCGGTCCCGGCCGTCGCGCAGGTCCCACAGCCGCAGGCCTCCGCCTCCGACGAGGGCGAGGTCGCCCTCTACCGCGATCGCGTGGACCACACCGGTGGGCAGACTCCCCAACCGCTCGCCGGTGCGCACGTCCCATAGCCGGGTCGTCCCGTCGGAGCCGCCGGTGAGGATCGTCCGGCCCGTGACGGCGACCGCGTCGATCGCGCAGGGGGACACCGCGCATCGTGACTCGCCGGTCCGCAGGTCCCAGATGCCGACCAGGCCGTCCTCCCCGCCGCTGACGGCGGTGGAGCCGGTGGCCGCCAGCGCGTGTACGGCACCGACGTGGCCGGATAGGACCTGGATTTCCCCGGTTTCCATGCCCCACGTCCGGATCAAGCCGTCGTGCCCTCCGGCGGCGAGGACGATACACCGGCCATCGACCGTGGCGGTTGCCACCGCCGTGATCAAGGAGCCCTGGCTTGTGAACTTTCCGGAATGGCGTGTGCCGTCGGCCAGATCTTTGACGCCGAACCAGCGGCCTTCCTCGTACGCGAAGACGACGACGGGCCGCCCGTAGGCGACGCCGAGCGCGACGGCCCCGACCCGGGGATTGCCAGGGAGGGGCCTGCTCCGGCGGGTGCGCAGGTCCCACACTCGTACGGCCCCGGAGGAGGCGCAGGTAACGGCCAGATGCCCCACCGTGGCGATGCCCCGGCCGGACTCGCCGAGCGGCTTGCCCCACTCCTCGCCCGTGCGTAGGTCCCACACCCGCCCCCGCCTTCCAGCGGCCCCGGCGACCGCGACGGAACGACCGTTCACCTCGGCGGTGGCCACAGCCGTGACCCGGCCGGGCACGGATCTCCCACGCTGCCTGCCGGTACGCAGGTCCCAGATCCGCAACGTGTCATCCTCGCCGGAGGTAACGGCGACGGGGCGTCCTGCCACATGAGCGGTCGCCACCGCGCGCACCGGTCCGACGTGGCCGGTCAGCGGCTCGCCATACCGCTTCCCGGTGCGGAGGTCGAAGATCTGCACCGTTGCGTCGTCGCCGCAGGTGACGATTCGCTTACGGCCGTCCAGCCGTACCGTGGCCACGCCGTTGACCGCGGCACCGTGCCTGACCGCCCACACCCTCCGCCCACCGCGGACCCGCACCGTGTCGTAGCGCACGGCCAGGATGAGGAACCTCCCGACATCCTTGACCGTCGCCAGAGGGCAGGCCTGGTGAATGGCGTCAAACGTCCACGACTCGCCGGTGACCGGATTCCACGCCTCCAGGCGACCGTAGTAGGGCACGAGAACGATGTCGCCCATGAGCGCCACCGTCTCCACCGGGTACCGCCCGAGCCGCCTCTCGCACAGTGGCCGGACCGTACGCAGATCCCAAGAACGCAGCACGCCGTTGTCGCTGCCGGTGATCGCGACGGGCATCCCGCCCACCATTCCCGCAGCCACGCTGCACACCCCACCCGTCTGGTTGTCCCAAGAGGGGCGTACCTGCTCATTCCACTGCATGCCGCCGGCCCAGGCGACCCGCCAGGCGTCGTGCTCCGACTCCAGGCGTGGCTCACCGGTCGCGCCGTAGCGGGCCGCGTGCACCTGCAGCAGCCACCTGCGAACATCGGGAACGGCTCGGGAGAACTCCTCTCCCGAGGCTAGGTAGGCCGTGCGGTAGCACTTGGCCCACTGGCCACCGACCTTGTCCAGCATCGGGAACAACCGATCGGGATCGGCATGGATCAAAGGGCGAGCACCGTTCCACAGGAACGCATCCAGCCGCCCGCCCCGAATCGCTCGCTCAAGCCTCTCCATACGGAGATCGGACAGGTCACGCGTGGCCGATCCGCCTCGCAGGCAATCGCTGATCCGCGCGGCGGTGGCCGACCGGCTGTCTTCGGGTCTCACCATCTCTTCCCTTTGTCGTTACCGGTGTCCGCAGGCTTGGCCTTGGTCGCGCCAGATACCAGAGCCCATGACGAGGTTAGGGACCGGTACTGGCAAACGGCTTGTGGATCACTCCAGCACCTCAAGAGGGGTCCCGACAGCAATGAGGGAAATCCCGACGAAGTAGCCTCTGGCCTGCGGTGCACCCGGGCCCTATGGCCAAGGCGTCGACTCGCCTACGGTGTGGGTCATGAGTGACGAGGCCGCTCGGTTCGAATACGGCGTGGGCCGACAGCCGTTGTAGACGGTGCGAGATCGGCACCCCACCATGTCCGCCACCGCGTCGTCGAGCCGCAGGCGCGCGTACTCCTGAGCGCGGACGCCGGCACCCAGCAGCGTGAAGATGATGGCCGCGTGCGCACCATCCGTCCTTGACGACGGTGAAACCCTCATCCAAGGGCGCGGGCCAGGGACTCGGCTCTGCGGTGGTCGTACGGTGCGGCCAGGCGTTCGGCGGTCGCCATCGCCTGCTCGGCCGCCCGCCTGGCCTGCCTGCGCCCGCCCAGGGCGGCCAGGATCAGTGCGAGGGCCCAGCCGATCCGGGCGGCGGCGCCGGGGTTGCGGGCGGCGTACCGGGAGAGGTGTCCGAGCAGGAGGGGGGCCACGGTCCGGTCCTGCCCCGCGTCCCCGAGCAGCTCGGCGAGGCCGGTCCAGCACTCCAGCATGCCGAGCTGCACCGCCGGCAGCCGCTCGGCCAGCGTCAGCGCCTCGGCCAGCGCCGCAGGCGCCCGCGCCGGGTCCAGGCGGGCCGCGATGGTGAGCAGGCGCAGCTCCTGGATCGTGCGGCTCGCCGGGCTGTCGCGCAGGCCGATCTCCTTCGCGTGCATACGCCGCCGCTCGTGCGAGGCGCGGGCGGCCGCCAGCAGCTCCCGGATCCGCTCCACCGGCACCCCCTCCAGGCGCAACAGCGCTTCCGCCCGGCCGGTCAGGCACCAGTGGCGGCCGATGTCGTCCCCGCCCACCCGCGCGACCGCCAGCTCCTCCGTCTCCGCGTACCCGGTGGCCGCCGCGGCGAACTCGCCCTGCCACAGCGCGGTCTCGGCGAGCATGCCGGCGCAGTTCTCGGCCACCCGCGGGTCGATCGTCCGCGACCGTCCCTCCGTGAACGACCGCCTGGCGTCCTCGAAACGGCCCGCGTGGAGCAGGTCGATCCCGCGGGCCAGCCTGGCCCGGTGCACGGCCTCGTCCGGGTGGTCGATGACGGAAAGTGCCCGGTCGGCGAGACTGCCGTAGTGGGCGGCGATCCGGTGGCGGCTGGCGAGGCGGGCGATGGTGGCGAAGTTCGCGTAGGACTCGGCGCGCAGGGCGGGGTCGGTGCCGCGGTCGGCGGCGTTGAGCTGGCGCAGCGAGGTCACCAGCATCACGGGGAGGTCCTGCTGGTGGTAGGCGAGCCGGGCGAGCAAGGTCAGCGCCTGCGCGGCCTCGGCCTCGTCCGTACGGGGTGCGGGGAGGAGACGGCGGGCGGCCGTGATCGGCAGGAGGCGGTGGGCGGCCTGGCGGGTGGCGGCGGCCAGGAGAGCGGTCGCGAGGTCGGCGGGGGTGGCGGGGAATGGCTCGCCGAGCGTGTCGAGGGCGGCGCGGGCCAGGCGGGTGGCGGCGCGTTCCCTGGCGAGCTGGTGGGAGCTCACCGCAGCCATCCGGAGCAGGCGGGCCCGCAGGCGCGGGTCTTCCGGAGGGCGGTCGAGGTGCTCGCGGACGATCGTCACCGACTCCTCGTACAGGCGCAATCGCAGGCACAACGTCCAGTAGTGGTCCAGGAAGCGCGGCTGTCCGGACATCCGCCAGGCCAGGCGGATGTTGTCCATCTCGGCGCCGAGCACGCGGACGACCTCGGCGTCCGAGCCGTCCTGGAGCGCGGTGGCGTGCCGGTCGAGGAGGCGGGCGTAATGGCGGGCGTGCCGTTCGCGTACCCCCGGGTCCTCCAGATGGGCGGCGGCGAGCCGCTGGATGAGAGGGTGGAGGGTGTACCGGCCGGACGGGGTGAGCTGCAGCATGCTGTGGTCGACCAGGTGGACCAGCACCTCAGGGCTGGTTTCGGCGACCTCCAGGGCCGCGCGCAGGGTGCAGCCGCCGCCGAACACCGACAACGCCGCCAGCGCCGCCCGCCTCGCCGGGGCGAGCAGCCGCCAGGACGTCTCGAAGACCGTACGCATGCTCGCGTGCCTGGACCGTGCGGCGGGACCGGCCGTGGAGAGCAGCCCCGTGTCCACGCCGAGGCGTTCGGCCAGGTCGGCGCACGGCACGGCACGCAGCAGGCCGGCCGCCAGCTCGATCGCCAACGGCAGCCCGCCGGTCGCGGCGCAGATCGCGGCCACCAGCGGGGCCTCGCGCTCGGAGTCGAACCCCGGCTGGGCCTTGAGCGCCCGCACGACGAACAACGCCTCGGCGGCCGACTCGGCAAGCCCCTCCACCGGGACGATCACCTGCCCGGGCACGTCCAGCCGCCGCCGGCTGGTCGCCAGCACCCGCACGCCCGGCGCCACCCGCAGGATCTCCGCGATCACCCTGTCGAAGGACGGCAGATGTTCGAGATTGTCGAGCACCAGCAGCGTCGAGCGACCGGCGAGGGCGGCGAGCAGCAGCTCGGCGGCGGGCCGCGGCGGCGAGAGGTCCACGCCGAGCCGGCGCGCGAGCGTCGTCACAGCCGCCTCCGCCCGCACCCCGGCAAAAGATACGAACGCGACATCCGCCAAGGAAGGGGACGCGGCGCCGTGCTCACCGGGCTTCGCGGAGGAGGGGGAGGCGGCATTGCACTCGCCGGCTCGCGCGGAGGACGCGGCATCCCGGCCCCCGGCCTCCGCCGCGGCGATGGCCAGGCGGGTCTTGCCGATGCCGCCCGGGCCCGACAGGGTGATCAGGCGTTCCCGGGACAGCAGGGCACGTAGGCGGCGGATGTCGGACTCGCGGCCGACCAGCTCCGACCCGGGGACCGGCAGGGCGGCCCGGCGGGCGGTCGCGGGCCGGGGCGTGAGGTCCTGGCGGAGCGCGCGGGTCTCGGGTACGGGATCGACGCCCAGCTCGCGCGCCAGCCGCAGGCGCAGCTCCTCGTAGCAGGCCAGGGCCGCGGCCCGGTTCCCGGTCCTGGCCAGGGAGGCGATCAGCACCCGGTGGGCCTCCTCGTCGTACGGGTCCAGCCCCGTCACGATCCTGGCCAGCCGTACGACGTGTTCGGAGGCGGCGGGCCCAGCGCGTACGAGCAGCTCGCGCAGCACCAGCCGGGCCCGCTGCCGCTCGCACTCCAGCCACCCGGTGAACGCGGGCGCGTCCCCGAAGGAGAGACCGTCGAGGAACTCCCCGCGCCACAACCGGAGCGCCCCCGCCACCGTCGGGCCCTGGGTGAGCTGCCAGTAGTCCACGAAGCAGTCGTCGTCGGCGCGGAAGCCGACGTGGTCGCGGGTGATGTCGAGCCAGCCGCCCACGTCCTTGCGCAGCTCCGACAGCGCCAGCCGCAGGCTGCCCCTGGCGTTGGCGTCGGGGCGCTCGCCCCACAGCAGTCCCGCGAGCTCGGCCCGCGAACGCGCCCCCGGCATGGTGGCGAGGTAGCAGAGGAGTGCCCGGGTCTTGGCGGAACGGATCCGCACCGGCCTTCCCCCGACAGCCAGCTCGGGCGTGCCGAGCAGCAGCAGACTGAAGGAGTCTCCCATACGAGGATAGTAGGCGCGTGCCTGTCGCCCGACTATGTCAGAAGGCACGGAGATCGTGTGCTCTATGCCATTGACCTGCGATCTAACGATGTGCTCACGCTGCGTCCGCGACTCTGATGCCGCGTTTCGCGACGGTCGCGAAACGTCAGCGTCTCCAGGAGGAGCAGCATGCATTCTCGTAAGGTGATCGCCGCACTCGCCCTGGCCGGAGGTCTGGTGGCGCCGATGGCGTTGGCCGCGACCCCGGCGGCCGCCATGGCCGGCTCGTGCCGCGTGGAACTGTACGACATCGACGCCGGCAACGTGGCCGACCGGGACGGCCGGGACGAACTCCGGTTCCTGGTCGATGGGAACCTGTTCCCCAGGATCAACGCCAACTACTTCGGCATGAACGCCGGTGACGACGGGGATCCCGGCGACTTCGAAGGCCCGACCTCGATCATCCTGAGCACCCAGGACGTGGACTTCGACCTGCGCGAGGTCGACGGCCCGATCTGGGGACAGGGCGACCGGCTCGGCACGGTGACCGCCCTCGGCAGCACGTGCGCCGGGCTCGCCACGGGCGCCACCAGGACCATCACGAGGACCCTCACCGGGACCGAGCAGACGGCGTACTCGTACGTGGTCAGCCTTGAGATGACCGCTCTGTAACCGCCCTCGGAGCCGAGGCCGCGCTGCCACCGCGGGGCAGCGCGGCAAGAGCGTCGGCGGCGTGGCCGTCGTCGACGAGGCCATGCTGTCGATCGGCCTCGCCATCGTCGAGGAAGGCTCGGGAAAGCCGACGACATCTCAGCGATCCCGATGCTCCCTCATCACCTCGTGCGGCACCTTCGCATCCGATGCGAGATGTTCGCAGCCGACCAGGAGCGGCAGACCCGCCGCGTACCGCCGGAGGAAACCGGCGGTCGGGGTGTCCGCGGTCGCGACGGCGTCCGGGGTGCCCTCCGCGATCACCGCGCCCCCGTCCGGACCGGCTCCCGGCCCCAGGTCGATCACCCAGTCCGCGGACGCGGCGACGGGGATGTCATGTTCGGCCACGACGACGGTGTTGCCCGAGTCGAGCAACACATCGAGCGCATCCACCACACGCTGGATGTCGGACGGGTGCAGGCCCGAGACGGGTTCGTCGAGAACGACAAGGCCGGCCTTGCGACCCGCGGCACCGCGCTGGATCGCGGACGCCAGCTTCAGCCGCTGCGCCTCGCCGCCGGACAACTCTGTGGCGCTCTGGCCGAGCTGGAGATAGCCAAGCCCGACCTGGTTCAAGGCTCTCAGGGTTTCCGCGAGTTGCCGGGGTTCGGAGAACCGCTCCACAGCCTCGGCGACGGTCAGCTCCAGCACCTGATCGATGGCCAACCCCTGATACCTGATCTCCAAGGCCTCCGGCTTGTAGCGCCGACCCTCGCACGCGTCGCAGACCACCCAGACATCCGGCAGGAAGTGCATGTCGACCAGCTTGCGGCCATAACCGGTGCAGGTTTCGCAGCGGCCGCCACCTGCGGTGTTGAAGCTGAACCAGGAGGCCTTGACCCCGCGTCCGCGCGCCACGTCGGTTTCGGCGAACAGCTTGCGGACAATGTCGAACGCCTTGCTGTAGGTGGCCGGGTTGGACCGCGGTGTCCGCCCGAGCGGTTCCTGATCGACGACGGCGACCCAGTCGACCCCTTCCAGGCCGGTCACCTGTCGCACCGTGTCGGTCGCCGTCCCGTTCAGGGCGGCCTCCACGTTCGCCGCGAGCGCGCCGAGCAGACTGCTCTTGCCGCTGCCGCTCACCCCGGTCAGGCAGGTGAGCCGACCGGCGGGGAAACGCACCAGGTCCGCGGTCACGTTGTGCGCACGCAGGCCGTGCAGCTCCACCCAGCCGGTGTCATCCCCGGCCGGACGGCGGGTCCGGCGCAGCCGCGGCCCCTCACCGGCCAGATAGCGTCCGGTCAGCGACGTCGGGTGGGCGGCCGCGTCGGCGGGAGGCCCCGACACCAGGATCTCACCGCCGAGGCGGCCTGCGCCGGGCCCCATATCGATCACCCAGTCGGCCCGGGCGATCAGCTCGGGGTCGTGCTCGACCAGGAGCACCGTGTTGCCGGCCTTGCGGAGCTCCAGGGCGATGTCGAGCAGGTGCGCCTTGTCCGCCGGATGCAGCCCGGTCCCGGGCTCGTCCAGGACGAAGACGATGCCGCTCAGCTCGGTGCTGAGCTGCGCGGCGAGCCGGGTTCGCTGCAACTCACCCCCGGACAGCGTCACCGCGCTCCGGGACAGCTGGAGATGGGACAGGCCGAGCCGGTCGAGGATTCCGAGCCTGCGGCCAAGGTCCTGCAGCAGCGGCTCACCCACCTCGCGCTGCCGGGCGCCCAGGTCGCCGGCCACACGCTCCGCCCAGCCGCACACCTCCCGTACGTCCACCTCGAGCAGGTCGGGATAGGTCAGCCCGCCGAGCCGCACGGACCGGGCCACCTGGTCGTATCCGCTGCCGCCGCAGGTGCCGCACGGCTGCTTGCGCATGTACGGCAGGTAGCGCTGCTTGGCGCTGGAGGTCTGGGCGTTCACGAACACCCGCTCCACCTCGGCGAGCGCGCCCCGCAGCGGCTGGCTCAAGGTGTAGGTCACTGAGACCGTCTCCTTTTTGTTGGGCACGTCGACGGTCGCCTTGACCTTCTCCTCACCCGTGCCGTACAGCACGCAGTGGCGGAACTCCTCCGGCAGCGACTGCCACGGCCGGCCGAGGTCCACGCCGCGCTTCTCGGCGAGCGCCGGCACGAACGCGTGCTCCCCTGACCGCCACCTGGCGTACCAGGGCGAGGCCCCCTCGAAGAGCGGAAGCTCCGGATGGGTGATGACCAGGTCCTCCTGCGCTTGCCAGCGCCCGCCCACCCCATGGCAGTCCGCGCAGCCCCCTTCCGGGGTATTGCGGTCGAAATGAGCGGTCGTCAGATGCCCGTCCCCACTCTCCGTCGCCGGGTCCGCGCCGATTCCCGGAAGGCGCGAGTACAGCAGCCCCAAATGCCCGTCGATGCCGGTGATCGTCGCGACCGTGGACCGGGGGTTGCGGTTCAGACGGCGCTGGTCGACCGCGAGCGTCGCGCCGAGTCCCAGGATGCGGTCGACCTTCGGCCGATTGCGCTGGGTGATGTACTGCCGTACGAACGGCGAAAGCCCCTCCAGATACCGCAGCTGGGCCTCGTTGTGCAGGGTGTCGATGGCCAGCGAGGTCTTGCCGCTGCCGCTCACGCCGGTGAAGGCGGTGAGCCACCCCTTGGGGATGCTCACCGACACGTCCCGCAGATTGTTGGTACGAGCCCCCACCACCTCGATGGCCTCGCACCCCATACTGGCGACATCCCGTACGAACGCAGTCAACCTTCGTCCACCCTCTCGCGACACAGCAGAACATGGGCGGGCAGCCCCACCCATGCCGAACAAACCGATCAAGCCACTACCCGGCGGCCGCTCGTCACAATGGCGCTGAGCGGCCGCCTCACCTTCACTGGATCTCTCAGCACGTGGCCGGTCTCGATGCGGCCCGTGCCGCGGATCAAGACCGGGACGCCGCGGTGAGCTTGCCGATGTCGGGGGCATAGACGGTTGTCCAGTGCGGATGCGGCCGGTAGCGGACCACGTCGTCGTCCCAGTCGAAGGCGTCGTCGCCGTAGACGGAGCGGGGGAGGCAGGCGTCGAGGAGAGCCTGAAGCTCCTTGAGCTCCTCGGGCGTTTCGCGCATTGAGGTCCTTGTCCATCGGTGAGGCCCCGGTCCACACCCACATCGGCGCCGACCGGTGAACCCATGGTCGCTCTGAAACCCGACGACTTGTGTCATGTTTTTTCATCCGTTTCGCGGATGCCGCCGGGCCGGCGGGGGTTTCGCAACCTGCGCCCGAAGACCGCACCGCCGGCCCGGGCGCCCTCCTGGCTCGGCCAACCGCAGGCCCGCCCGACATCACGACGTCGGGAAAACCATCAAACGCGACAAAACCCTAAGCACCCGACAGCGACGAACAGGTCGAACGACAAGCCGAGAAGGTGTCTGTCTTAATTCCTCGAACGATCTTCGGTGGAGTCGGAGGTGAGCGAGTCCAGTTCGTCTGCTCGCCGGAGGTCCTTGGGGCGGCCGAGGGCGCGGCGCATCCGGATCAGGTCCTGCCGGGAGACGTAGTGCACTTCCAGGCCGCCCGGGTCGACTGCGGTGATCGCGCGGTCGAGGCACTCTCGGACGTGAAGGTCGCCCCAAGGGAGCGCCGGGGTGCAGCAGTCGCCGCCGGCTCCGGGTGAGGTGAACTGCACTTTGGGGCGGAGAAAGGAATCCGGGTGAGTCGCTACGGGGTTGCCTGTTTCGTCGGCGAGTTGAGCGTCGACGGAGGTGAAGGCGGCCGCCAGGGCCGGAGCGTGAGCCGGCACGCCGTCCCAGAGCAGGTCCAGATCGCCGGTCAGTTCGGTGGATCCATGCATGATGCCGGCGACCTGACCGATCACGACGGCTCGGACGCCGTGGCGGTGGAGGGCTTCGAGCAGCGGGAACGGGTCGAAGCCGAGGGCACCGTCGGTGCCGATCGTGCCGACGTCGTCGTCGGCGTCCTCGTGGCCCAGGCCGGTGCCCGCCCGGCCGAGAGCCAGTTCACGGGTACGTCGGGCGGCGGTACGGAGTCGTTCCAGCGGTTCGTCGATCATCTGACCCATGCAACACCCGGCCGCACTCGTGGCGCACTCGAATCCAGCGGCGACCAGCCCGTCGGTCTGCCCGGCTGAAAGCCTGCCGCGCCGGTCACCGGGACTCGTTTCAGGCATCCGGCACCGTGAAGAGGCCCGCTACCAAACGCCTGGTGGCGGGCCTCTTCGCGTGGACGTCTCCGGGTCGCCTAAACGGAGAAGCT
>NZ_JBFAOJ010000160.1:0-11680 GCF_040675205.1 Streptosporangium sp. NPDC049644
CCTTCGACCGCGTCCACCTCCGACACCGAAAGCCCCGCCCCGGCCAGCGCCTGGCGGATCACCCGCTGCTGCGACGGACCATTCGGCGCCGTCAGCCCATTGGAGGCTCCGTCCTGGTTGATCGCCGAACCGCGCACGATCGCGAGCACCTGGTGGCCGTTGCGGCGGGCGTCCGACAGCCGCTCCAGCACCAGCACGCCCACGCCCTCGGACCAGCCCGCGCCGTCTGCCGCGTCGGAGTAGGACTTGCACCGGCCGTCGGGGGCCAGGCCGCCCTGCCCCGTGAAGTCGATGAACGGCCCCGGGGTGGCCATCACGGTCACACCGCCGGCCAGCGCCAGCGAGCAGTCGCCGCCGCGCAGCGCCTGGGCGGCGAGGTGCAACGCCACCAGCGAAGACGAGCACGCCGTATCCACCGTCACCGCCGGGCCCTCCAAACCCAGCGTGTACGACAGGCGGCCGGTCGCGACGCTGCCCGCGGTGCCGGTGCCCATGAAGCCCAGCACGTCCGCCGGGAAGGGCACGCTGTTCGCGTAATCGTGGTACATCACGCCGGCGAACACGCCCGTGTGGCTGCCGCGCAGCGAGACCGGGTCGATCCCGGCCCGCTCGACGGCCTCCCAGGTCACTTCGAGCAGCAGCCGCTGCTGCGGGTCCATCGCCAGCGCCTCGCGCGGCGAGATCCCGAAGAAGCCGGGGTCGAACTCTCCGGCTTCGTGCAGGAAGCCGCCTGCCTGGACGTAGTTGACGGCTTGGCCCTCGGTGCCCGGATAGAGCGCGTCACGGCTCCAGCCGCGTGTCGTCGGGAAGGGCGAGATCGCGTCCGCGCCCTCGGTGACCAGCCGCCACAGGTCCTGCGGAGAGGCGACCCCGCCCGGATAGCGGCACGCCATGCCGACGATGACGATCGGGTCATCCGCGACCGGCACGATGGACGTGGGGATGACCGCGTCGGCGTGCTCGCCGAGCAGTTCGGCCAGCAGGTACTCCGCCAGCAGCGCCGGTGTCGGGTAGTCGAACACCAGCGTGGACGGCAACCGCAGCCCGGTCGCGCCGTTCAGCCGGTTGCGCAGCTCGACGGCGGTGAGGGAGTCGAAGCCCAGCTCACGGAACTCCCGCCGCACCTCCACCGTGTCCGGCGAGGCGTAGCCCAGCACGACTGCCACCTCGGTGCGTACCAGGTCCACCAGGACCTCGGTGCGCTCGGCCACTGCCAGGGGAGCCAGGCGCTGCAGCAGCGTCGCGGCCACCACCGAGCCGGACGCCGCCGACCGCCGGCCGCCCCGTACCAGGCCGCGCAGCAGTGCGGGAACATCGCCCTGCGTCCGCAGTGCCGACGGCTCAAGCCGGACCGGGACCAGCAGCGCGTGCTCCAGCGCGGTGGCGGCCTCGAACAGCGCGAGGCCCTGTTCCAGCGACAGCGCCGGCATCCCCGCCCGCGCCATGCGGCGCATTTCGGTCTCATCCAGCGTGCCGGTCATTCCGATGTCCTGGGTCCAGGCGCCCCAGGCCAGCGAGAGCGCGGGCAGTCCGGCGGCCCTCCGCTGCTGGGCCAGCGAGTCCAGGAAGACGTTGGCGGCGGCGTAGTTGCCCTGACCGGCGTTGCCCATCACCCCGGCGAGGGAGGAGAAGAGCACGAACGCCGCGAGGTCCAGGTCCTTGGTGAGCTCGTGCAGGTGCCAGGCGGCGTCCGCCTTGGGACGCAGCACCGTCTCCAGGCTCTCGGCCGTCAACGACGAAATCGTGCCGTCGGCCAGGACACCCGCCGTGTGAATGACCGCGGTCAGCGGATGCTCGGCCGGGACCTCGCCCAGGAGCGCCGCCACCTGGTCCCGGTCGGACACATCGCAGGCGACGATCTCGACCTCGGCGCCGTACGCGATCAGCTCGGCGCGCAGTTCCAGGGCTCCGGGAGCCTCCGGCCCCCGCCGACCGGCCAGCAGCAGACGCCGTACGCCGCGCTCCGCCACCACATGCCGCGCGAACGACGCGCCGAGGCCACCGGTGCCACCGGTGATCAGTACCGTGCCTTCGGGGTCCCAGGCCCTGATCCCGGCCTCGTCCAGGTCATCGCCGAGCGGCACGCGCGCCAGGCGCGGTACCCGCACGGCACCCTCGCGTACCGCCACCTGTGGCTCGCCCGAGGCCGACGCGGCGTCCAGCACGTGCGGCAGGGCCGGCAGCGAGGACTCATGGGAGTCCACGTCGACCAGTGCGAACCGGCCGGGCTCCTCCCACTGCGCGGACCGCACGAGTCCCCACACCGCGGCGGCGGCCAGGTCCGTCACGGTCTCGCCCTCGTCCGCCGCGACGGCGCCCGTGGTCACGAACACCAGCCGGGAGCGGTGGCAGCGGTCATCGGCCAGCCAGGCCCGCAGCAGGTCCAGCGCCGCGGCGGTCAGATCGTGCACCGATGTGATCACGTCGCCGTGCCCGGCGGAGCCGACCGCGACGGTCACCACCTCGGGTACCGTCTCCAGCGCCGCCAGCGCCGCCGCCGGATCGGATGCCGGCGTCAAGGCCAGTTCGGCGGAGTCGAGCTCGGGGGCGACCGCCGACCTCTCGGGCAGCGCCGTCCAGGTCAGGTGGAACAGCGAGTCCCGGCGCGGGTCGCGACCGCCGCCCAGGGCGGCGTGGCCGGCGATCGGCCGCAACACCAGTGACCGCGCCGACAGCACCGACTCCCCGGCGGTGTCCAGCGCGAGCACCGAGACCGCGTCGCCGCCGGTCCTGGCCAGCCGGACCCGCAGCACCGACGCGCCACCGGCGTGCAGGCACACCTCACCCCACGAGAACGGCAGCCGGCCGCCCTCGGCGTCGTCCAGTCCGGCGAAGCTCACCGCGTGCAGCGCCGCGTCCAGCAGCGCGGGGTGCATCCCGAACGCGCCCGCGCTCGACGCCGCCTGCTCGGGCAGGACGACCTCGGCGAACACCTCGCCATCGGCGCCCCGCCAGGCGGCCCGCAGGCCCTGGAACACCGGGCCGTAGTGGAAGCCGCCCGCGGCGAACCGGTCGTACAGGTCGTCCACTTGGATGGGCGTGGCGTCACGCGGCGGCCACACCGCCGGGTCGAAGCCGGTCGTGTCGCCGGCGCGGGACCCGGCCGCCGCCAGCACGCCGATGGCGTGCCGTACCCAGGGCTCCTCGTCGGCGGCCTCGGCGGGGCGGGCGTAGATGCTCAGGTTGCGGCGGCCGGACTCGGCCGCCGAGCCCACCCACACCTGAACCGCGACGGCGTCCCGCTCGCCGAGTACGAGGGGCGTGGTCAGGGTCAGCTCCTCGACCAGGTCGCAGCCGACCTGGTCACCCGCCCGGATCGCCAGCTCCAGGAAGCCGGTGCCGGGGAAGATGACCGTGCCGCCGACCGCGTGGTCGGCCAGCCACGGATGCGAGCGCAGCGACAGCCGCCCGGTCAGCAGCACTCCGGGCGAGTCGGCCAGCCCGACCGCGACACTCAGCAGCGGGTGCCCAGCGGCGGTCAGCCCCGCGGCCGCCGCGTTCCCCGGCTGGGCGCCGCCGGCGTCGGGCCAGTAGCGCCGCCGCTGGAACGCGTACGTGGGCACCTCTATCCGGCGCCCGCCCTGGAGCACCGCCTGCCAGTCCACCGGCACCCCGCGCACGTGCAGCTCGGCCAGCGCCGCCATGATCGCGGTCTGCTCGTCGCGGTCCTTGCGCAGCACCGGCACCAGCACCACGTCCGAGCCCGGATCGGCCAGGGTGTCCTGGGCCATCGCGGTCAGCACGCCGTCCGGCCCGAGTTCCAGGTAGGCGGTCACTCCCTGCCGGTGCAGCACCTGTACGGCGTCGGCGAAGCGCACCGCGCTCCGCACCTGGTCCGCCCAGTAGTCCGGCGAGCACAGTTGCCCGGCCGTGGCCATCTCGCCGGTCAGGGTGGACACGATGGGGATCTTCGGCGGGTTGTAGGTGAGCGTCCCGGCCAGGGTGCGGAAGTCCGCCAGCATCGGCTCCATCAACGGCGAATGGAAGGCGTGCGACACCCGCAGCCGCCGGGTCTTGACGCCTCTTTCCGCCAGCGCGTCCGCGAGTTCGAGTACGGCCTGCTCGGCTCCGGAGATCACCACCGACGCCGGGCCGTTCACCGCGGCGACCGACACCTCACCCTCGCGCCCGGCCAGCAGGCCGGCGACCTCATCCTCGGCGGCCTGCACCGCCACCATCGCCCCACCGGACGGCAGCGCCTGCATCAGCCGGGCTCGCGCCGCCACGAGCGCGCACGCGTCCTGGAGGGACAGCACCCCGGCCACGTGCGCCGCGGTGATCTCACCGATCGAATGCCCGGCCAGCACCTCCGGCCGCACCCCCCACGACTCCACCAGCCGGAACAGCGCCGTCTCCACCGCGAACAACGCCGGCTGCGCCCACCCGGTCTGGTGCAGTTCCTCCGACTCAGCGAACAGCACCTCCCTCAACGACCCATCCAGCAACGGGTCCAGTCCGGCGATCACCTCGTCCAACGCCTGCGCGAACACCGGGAACCGGTCGTACAGCTCACGGCCCATCCCGGCCCGCTGGCTGCCCTGACCGGTGAACAACACCGCCGGCTTCGGCTCGGCGGCGGCCGGTCCGCGCAGCACGTTCGCGCCCGGCCGGTCTTCGGCCAGTGCCCGCAGGCCGGCGACCGCGCCCTCAAGGTCGGCGGCCACCACGGCCGCCCGGTACTCGAACGCCGAGCGCGCGGTGGCCATCGAGAAGGCCACATCGGCCAGGCGCAGACCGGGCTCGCCTTCCACGTACGACGCGAGCCGCTCGGCCTGCGCGCGCAACGCCTCCGCCGACCGGCCCGAAACCATGACCGGTACGGCACCGGCGGGCGCGGGCGGACGCTCCTCGGACTCGGCGTCCGGCGCTTCGGCCCGCTCGATGATCAGGTGCGCGTTGGTGCCGCTGATCCCGAACGACGACACCGCCGCCCGGCGGGGGTGATCGGCCCGGGGCCACTCCGCCGGCTCGGTCAGCAGCTCGACCGCCCCGGCCGACCAGTCCACGTGCGAGGACGGCTCGTCCACGTGCAGCGTCTTGGGCAGCACTCCGTGCCGCATGGCCATGACCATCTTGATCACGCCGGCCACACCGGCGGCCGCCTGCGTGTGGCCGATGTTCGACTTGATCGACCCCAGCAGCAGCGGACGGTCCTCCGGTCGGCCCTGCCCGTAGGTCGCCAGCAGCGCCTGCGCCTCGATCGGGTCGCCCAGCGCCGTGCCCGTGCCGTGGCCCTCCACCACGTCCACCTCGGCGGCGGTCAGGCCCGCCCCGGCCAGGGCCTGGCGGATCACCCGCTGCTGAGAGGGACCGTTCGGCGCGGTCAGGCCATTGGACGCGCCGTCCTGGTTGACCGCCGAACCGCGCATGACGGCCAGCACCTCATGGCCGTTGCGGCGCGCGTCCGACAGCCGCTCCAGCACCACCAGGCCCACGCCCTCGGCCCAGCTCGTGCCGTCGGCGGCGTCGGAGTAGGACTTGCACCGCCCGTCGGCGGCCAGCCCGCCCTGGGCGCTGAACTCCATGATGCCCATCGGGTTGGCCACCACGGTCACACCGCCCGCCAGCGCCAGCGAGCACTCGCCGGAGCGCAGCGCCTGCGCGGCCAGGTGCATCGCCACGAGGGAGGAGGAGCACGCGGTGTCCACCGTCACCGCCGGGCCCTCAAGCCCCAGGGTGTAGGACAGCCGGCCCGAGGTCACGCTGCCCGCCTGGCCCGTCACCATGAAGCCGCGGGCCTCATCCGACGGGGCGTAGCCGGAGGCGCTGGCGCCGATGTAGACACCCGTATAGCTGCCCCGCAGGGACAGCGGGTCGATCCCGGCCCGCTCGACCGCCTCCCACGACACCTCGAGGAGCAGCCGCTGCTGCGGGTCCATGGCCAGCGCCTCGCGCGGCGAGATGCCGAAGAACCCGGCGTCGAACTCCGCGGCGCCGGACATGAACCCGCCCTGGAAGTCCAGCTCGCCGTGCATCTGCCAGCCCCGGTCGCCCGGCAGCGGGGAGACGGCGTCGCGCCCCTCGGTGACGAACCGCCATAGATCCTCCGGAGAGCGCACCTCGCCGGGGTAGCGGCAGGCCATCGATACGATCACGATCGGGTCGTCGGCCACCGACGCGATCGCCGTCGGCACGATGACGTCGCCGTGCTCGCCCAGCAGCTCGGCCAGCAGGAACTCCGCCAGCAGCACGGGAGTCGGGTAGTCGAACACCAGGGTGGCGGGCAGCCGCAGCCCGGTCGCGACGTTGAGCCGGTTGCGCAGCTCCACCGCGGTCAGCGAGTCGAAGCCCAGCTCGCGGAACTCCCGGCGCACCTCCACCATCTGGGGTGAGGTGTGCCCGAGCACCGAGGCCGCCTGGGCCCGGACCAGGTCGGTCACCAGGCGGGTCCGATCGGCGTGGGCCAGCCCGCCCAGTTGCCGCAGCAGCGCCCCGTCGGCACCCGAGACCGGGGCCGCCGCCGTACGGCGGGTGCCGCGCACCAGCGAGCGGAGCAGCGGCGGGACCTCGCCGAACGCGCGCAACGCCGGCAGGTTCAGCCGCGCCGGTGCGACCATCGGGGTGTCGCAGCCCAGGACCGCGTCGAACAGCGCCAGGCCCTCGGCGAAGGAGAGCAGGTGGAAGCCCCCCGCCGTCAGCCGCCGCAGCTCGGCGTCGGTGAGCTCGCCGGCCATGCCGGCATCCGCCGCCCACGGTCCCCACGCCAGGGACAGGCTGGGCATGCTGTGGGCGCGGCGGTACTGGGCCAGCGCGTCCAGGTAGGCGTTGGCCGCCGCGTAGCCGCCCAGCCCCGGGCCGCCGACCACCGCGGCCATCGAGGAGTACATGACGAAGGCGGCCAGATCCTCGTCACGGGTGAGCTCGTGCAGGTGCCAGGCGCCCTCGGCCTTGGGCCCGAACACGGTGGCCAGCCGATGCTCGTCCAGCGACGGGATCATGCCGTCGTCGCGGACGCCCGCGGCGTGGACGACCGCGGTGAGCGGGTGCTCCGCGGGCACGCCGGCGACCAGCTCCGCCACCTGGTCCCGGTCCGCCAGGTCGCAGGCGACGATGGTGACCTCGGCCCCATGGGCGATCAGCTCGGCCCGCAACTCCACCGCGCCCGGGGCGTCCAGGCCCCTCCGCCCGGCCAGGAGCAGGTGCCGGACCCCGTGCTCGGCCACCAGGTGCCGGGCCAGATGGCCGCCCAGGCCGCCCGTGCCACCCGTGATCAGGACGGTGCCGTCGGCATCCAGGCGCGGCGGGCCGTCTCCATCCGGGGTCAGGCGCACCAGCCGGGGAACGCGCGCCACGCGGTCGCGGATCGCCACCTGCGGCTCGCCGCAGGCCAGCGCCCGGGGCAGGGCCGACAGCGCGGTCCCGGGCTCGTCCACGTCGACCAGCACGAAGCGGTCCGGGTTCTCGGCCTGCGCGACACGTACGAGCCCCCAGACGGCCGCCGCCGCCGGATCCGCGGCCACCCCGTCGCCCTCGACCGCGCCAGAGGTGACCAGCACCAGCCTGGACTCGGCGAACCGGTCGTCGGACAGCCACGCCCTGAGCAGGTCCAGCACCCGGCCGGTCAGCTCCCGCGCCGCCGCGCCGCCCGCCTCCACGGGGGAGGCGATCTCGACGGCCACGACGTCCGGCACCCGGTCCAACTCGGCCAGGCCCGCCTCGGACCAGTCCAGCTCGACGCAGTTCAGCCCGGCCACCGCGTCCACGGGCGAGATGACCGTCGGCGCGAGCACCCACTCCAGCGCGAAGAGCGCGTCGCGCTCCGGCCCGCCGGAGGCGATCATCTGGTCCGCCGACACCGGACGGAACACCAGCGACTCGGCCGTCAGCACCGGCGCGCCCTCGGCGTCCACCGCCGCCAGCGACACCGAACCGGTCCCGGTCTTGACCAGCCGCACGCGCAGCGCCGAAGCGCCGTTGGCGTGCAGGCAGACGCCACCCCAGGAGAACAGCAGCCGGCCCTGGCCCGGCTCCACCAGATCCATGAACGCGGCCGGCTGCAACGCCGCGTCCAGGAGGGCGGGGTGCAGGCCGAACGAGCCGGCGTCGCCGACCTCCTCGGGCACCTCGGCCTCGGCGAAGAACTCCTCATCACGCTGCCAGACGGCCCGCAGCCCCTTGAAGGTGGGCCCGTAGACGACGCCGCCGTCGGCCAGTTGGTCGTACAGCCCGTCCAGCGGGATCGGCACCGCCCCCTCGGGCGGCCACACGGCCGTGTCGAAGCGTGCCGCACGCACGCCGACCCCCATCTCACCGGCCGCGTGCCGCACCCAGGGCGCGTCCGGCACGTCGGCGGGCCGGGCGTAGATGGCCAGATTCCTTCGGCCTGTCTCGTCGGACGCGCTCACCACCACCTGTACGGCGATGGCGGTGTCGGCGGCGAGCACCAGCGGCGCCGCCAGGGTGAGCTCCTCCACCCGGTCGCAGCCGACCTGGTCCGCCGCCCGGATCGCCAGCTCCAGGAACCCGGTGCCGGCGAACAGCGCCGTGTCGGCCACCGCGTGATCGGCGAGCCAGGCGTGCGTGCGCACCGACATCAGGCCGGTGAGCACCGCGCCGTCGGAGTCGGCGAGCCCGACGGCGGCGCCCAGCAGCGGATGCCGAGCCGCGGTGAGGCCGAGCCCGCGGGCGTCGGCGATCCGCACTCCGCTCGGCCAGTAACGCCGGTGCTGGAAGGCGTACGTCGGCAGGCCGACCTGGCGGCCACCTTCGAGCACGCTCTGCCAGTCCACCGCCACGCCGCGTACGAACAGCTCGGCCGCCGAGACCAGCACCCGGTCCAGCCCGCCCTCATCCCGGCGCAACGTCCCGGCGACCACGGCGGTGACGCCCGCCGCGTCCACCGCCTGCTCGATCCCCAACGTCAGCAGCGGATGCGGGCCGACCTCGACGAAGGTCCGATACCGCTCTTCCAGCAGCCGCTCGATCGCCGGAGCGAACTCCACCGTCTCGCGCACGTTCGCATACCAGTAGCCCGTGTCGAGCTCCGTGCCGTCCAGCCACTGCCCGGTAGCGGTCGACAGCATCGGCACCCGCGCAGCACGCGGCGCCACCTCCGCCAAAGCGGCCAGCAACTCCTCCCGCAGCGGGTCGACCTGCGGCGAATGCGCGGCGAAGTCCGCCCCGGCCAACTGCCAGCGCATCACACCATCGGCCGACAGCCGCCGCTCCAGCACCCGCATCGCATCCGGATCACCGGCCACCGTCACCACCCGAGGCCCGTTCACCGCCGCGATCGCGATCCGATCCAGCAGACCCTCCGCGGCCAGCACCGCGTGAACCTGCTCCGCCGGAGCCATCACCGACAACATCACCCCATGCCCGGACAGCCGGTCGGCGATCAGACGACTGCGCAGCGCCACCACCCGGGCACCGTCCTGCACCGACAGGCCACCCGCCACGACCGCCGCCGCGATCTCACCCTGCGAATGACCCACCACCGCGTCCGGGCGCAGGCCCAGCGACTCCCACACCGCCGCCAGCGACACCATCACCGCGAACGACACCGGCTGGACCACATCGACCCGATCCAGGCCCGGCGCGCCCTCCACCTGGCGGATCACGTCCAGCAGCGACCAGTCCACGAACGGCTCCAACGCCGCCGCGCACTCCGCCATCCGGCCCGCGAAGATCGCCGACTCCTCAAGCAGCGCCGCGCCCATCCCGGCCCACTGCGCACCCTGACCCGGGAACACCCACACCGACTTGCCATCGACGTCGGCCACACCGCGCACCACGCGGGACGCCTGGTCACCGGCCTCCACCGCGGCGAGACCGGCCAGCAGCTCCTCGCGATCCGCGCCGATCACCACCGCGCGGTGCTCGAACACCGACCGCGTCGTGACCAGCGACAGCCCCACGTCCACCGGGTCGAGATCGGCGTTCAGGTGCGACGCGAGCCGCCCGGCCTGCGCCGACAGCGCCTCATCCGTGCGGCCCGAGATCACCCAGGGCACGACGCCACCGACCGGAGGCGCGGGCTCGGCCACCGCCGGTTCCGCGTCCGGCCCCTGCTCCAGGATCAGGTGGGCGTTGGTGCCGCTGATTCCGAACGACGACACGCCCGCCCGGCGTGGACGGCCGGTCTCCGGCCACTCCACCGGCTCGGTCAGCACTTCCACCGCACCCGAGGCCCAGTCCACATGCGACGAAAGCGCATCCACGTGCAGCGTCTTCGGCAGCGTGCCATGCCGCATCGCCATGACCATCTTGATCACACCGGCGACACCGGCGGCCGCCTGGGTGTGACCGATGTTCGACTTGATCGAGCCCAGCAGCAGCGGCCGGTCATCCGGCCGGTCCTGGCCGTAGGTCGCCAGCAGGGCCTGGGCCTCGATCGGATCGCCCAGGACCGTACCGGTGCCGTGCGCCTCGACCGCGTCCACGTCGGCGGAAGTCAGGCCGGCGACGGCCAGAGCCTTGCGGATCACCCGCCGCTGGGACGGGCCGTTCGGGGCGGTCAGGCCGTTGGAGGCGCCGTCCTGGTTGATCGCCGAGCCACGCACCACCCCCAGCACCTGGTGACCGTTGCGCCGAGCGTCCGACAGCCGCTCCAGCATCACCAGGCCGATGCCTTCCGACCAGCCGATACCGTCGGCCGAGTCGGAGAACGCCTTGCACCGGGCATCCGGCGCGAGCCCGCCCTGCTCGCCAAGTTCCCCGAAGGCCCCGAGGCTCGCTATGACGGTGACCCCACCGGCCACGGCGAGCGAGCACTCTCCGTTGCGCAGGGCCTGCGCCGCCAGATGCAACGCCACGAGGGACGACGAGCACGCGGTGTCCACCGTCACCGCCGGGCCTTCCAGCCCGAAGGTGTAGGAGATCCGGCCGGAGGCCACACTGGCGAGGCTGCCGGTCATGATGTGGCCGCGGGACTCCTCGCCAGGCGCGTAGCCCGCAGAGCCGACGGAACCGATGAAGACGCCGGTGTCGCTGCCCCGCAACGCGTCCGGGTCGATGCCGGCGCGTTCGATCGCCTCCCATGACACCTCAAGCAGCAGGCGCTGCTGCGGGTCCATCGCCAGCGCCTCACGCGGCGAGATCCGGAAGAACTCCGCGTCGAACTCGGGCGCGTCGAAGATGAACCCGCCCTTGAGCCCGAGGTCGCCGTGGCTCTGCCAGCCCCGGTCGGTGGGGAGCGGCGTGATGGCGTCCTGTCCTTCGAGGGCCAGCCGCCACAGGTCCTCCGGGGAGTTGACCCCGCCGGGGAAACGGCAGGCCATCGAGACGATGACGATGGGATCGTCGGCCGTCAACGGCGCGGCCACCGGCAGCATGACGTCGCCGTGCGTGCCCAGCACCTCGCTCAGCAGGTACTCGCCGAGCACGGTGGGGGTGGGATAGTCGAATACGGCGGTCGAAGGCAGCCTAAGGCCGGTGGCGGAGTTGAGCCGGTTGCGCAGCTCGATCGCGGTCAGCGAGTCGAAGCCCAGCTCGCGGAACTCGCGGCGCGCCTGAACCGCCTCCAGCGACGGATGCCCGAGGACGGCGGCGGCCTGGGCGCGGACCAGATCGACCACGAACCGGGCGCGGTCGGCCTGCGTCAGACCGGCCAACTGCCGCAGCAGCACCCCCTCCCCTGCGGCGGGCGCCGACGCCGCCGTGCGGCGGGTGCTCCGCACCAGGCCGCGCAGCAGCGGCGGAATCTGGTCCTGAGGCAGCGGCGGCAGGTTCAGCCGTACCG
>NZ_JBFAOJ010000161.1:0-11252 GCF_040675205.1 Streptosporangium sp. NPDC049644
GAGGACGTGGGCGCTCCGCAGGCGAGACCGCGCGCCTCCTCGACCAGCACGCCGTCGACCTGCGTCACCCACGTCTCGTCGCGGTAGACCAGCTTCAGCCACTCGTCGCCGCTCATCTCCTCGCGGCGCACCACCTCCCACCGATCGCCGTACTCGGTGGCCCCGGCGATCGCCGGACCGAGAAACGGCTCGCGCGCCACCGACTCGACCGCTTCCCGCCATGCCGGGTCGTGTAGACATCCGGTCCGGGTGAGCCGGTCGGCGAGGTCACGGCGAAGCCGGGCCGCCAGAGCGGGCGTGCCATGAACGGTCACGGTCGTTCCTCCAGGAGCAGATCGGCGAGATGGCGTCCTCGATTGACGCGGTCAGCCGGTCAGGTAGAGCGATACCGCACCCATGCTCGCCCGGCCTCGGCGGCCCGCGCACGGAAATCGCGTCCTTCCTCCGGGCCGAACCGCGCCTTGTACAGGCGGAACATCGTCCACAGCGCGGCCAGGCCGGTCACCGCGTCCGCGGGCGCGGACCGCCAGGCCGACACCCGGGCCAACAGCGCCTCGGTCTGCTCCGGGGTGTGGCCCGCCTCGATGAACCGGGGAGCGAGCATCACGGCCTCCACCCACGCGGCACCGCGCACCGCGAACGCCCAGTCGACGACGTACGTCTTCCCGTCATCGATCCGGAAGTTGCCGGGGTGCAGGTCGTAGTGGAGCAGGGTGTCCCCCTCCAGCGCATCGAGGTCGAACCTGTCGAGCGCCGTCTCGTACATGGCCCGGTCCGGCAACTCCCCGGCGAGCAGGCTCGCGGCCTTGGCCTGGAGGCCCGCGATGTTCACCGCGACCTCCGGAACCTCGCCGGGGCACGGGGTGAGCGCCTCGTTCAGGACGACCAGGGTGTCCAGCACCAGCGGCACATCCGGCGAACCGGGCGACAGGTCGGCGTCCCGGCCGTCAAGGTAGTCGTGCAGCAGCACGATCCATCCCTCCACCTCGCCGCTCCAGCGCAGGCGGGGGGTGGGCAGGCCGGACGGCAGTAGGGTGCCGGCTCGTCGTTCCCGCTCGTATAGGGACGCAGCCGGGCCGGCTGTGGAGGCGGCCTTGAGGAAGACGGTTTCGCTGTTTTCGGTGTGCAGTCGGGCGGCGAGGCCGGGCATGAGTCCCTTGGTCACGGGTTCGGCCTTGAGCACCTGGCCGACCTGCTGCTCGACGGTGGCGCGCACGTTGCTGGGGAGGTCGTCCCACTGGGGTTTCACGGTCAGCTCTCCCTCGGGTCGTCGGCGCAGCCCGCGTAGCACTGGCTGCATTCGCTGAGGGGATCCACAGCTCGGGGACGACCGGCGGCTCGCATGGCTTTGACGGTGGTCCCGATCGTGGTCACGGGGTGGGAAGTCGTGTCGGCGGGCTCGTAGTGAATGAACCGGCCGGGCATCGTCGACGGCGACGTGAGCCCCACAGGCGAGACCGCGCGCCTCCTCGGCCCTGCGCTCATGTAGTTACCGTCGCCTTCTGCGGGGGGCGGCTACCTGCGCTGGCTGGCCTCCAGGTAGTCCGCGACGACCGCGGAGCCGCTGTGCGGCGCGAGCCGGTCGGTGAGTTCTTTCAGTCTCAGATTCAGCCGGTTGGACTTGATGCCCGCCACCTGAACTGGCGAGGCCGTCTCCACCGCGCCGTCCACGTCGCCGCGCTGGAGCAGCACGCTGGCGTGCAGCACGGTGTGCAGCCCGCGAGTGCGGGCGTTGCCCGCGGGCAGATTCAGTGCGTCGGTCGCCTGTCGTTCGGCGGCGGCGGTGTCCCCGAGGTCGCGCAGGGCATGCATCACTGATCCGGCGTAGTGCGCAGGACCGAACACACCCAGCCAGTCAGGGTCTTGGGCAGGGACGGAGTGTTCCATTGCCTGGTCAGCGATGCGTAGGACGCGGCGGGTCTCGTGGGAGTCGCCGATCAGCGCGTGGGCTCGCGCCTCGGTGACGGCGATCCGGGCTGTCAGTGTGTGCGGGATGGCTCGGCCGCCGGTGTCGCGAGCCGACCGGGCCAGTCGCACTGCTGTGCGGGTCTCGCCTAGAAAAAGCGCCTGAGTCGCCATGTTGCCCAGAACGTAGGCGCCATAGGCGGTGTCTCCGGAATGCTTAGCCAAGGCAGCGGCTTGGATGTAGTAGCGCTGAGCGAGCCCCTGGTGGCCGGCGTCCATCGCCATCCATCCCGCCATGTCCGTGAGGGCGGCGGACACATTGAACAGTTCGCGGCCCACCGAGTCGCTGTAGCGTCCCTGAAGCAGCGGGTCGACCTCGATGGTGAGGTACTGCTCCAGCCAGGACAGTGCGTACCCGCCGCCATGGGCATGGTCGAGCTGTCTGAATTCCTGCCTGGCTTGGCGCAGGCGAGCAATATCGGCGTCGGTGACAGCGCGGGCACCTTCTCGGTGCAGCGACGCCTGCGCTGGAGCGTCCCTCCAGTCAAGAGCTGCTTCGATCGCCACCGCAGCGATGAATGTGACACCGTGATGCATAAATGCGCGGCGCTCCACTGCACTCCTCCATAGTTCAGTGACCGCGGTTACGGTAGCGGCCGGACATGCGGAGATACTCAGGCTCTGTCGGATCTTGTCGCCCTGATGGAACCCGAGCTGGTGAACAGTGAGAGCGCGGCCCAACGCCCTTGACAACACCTGAGCGAGCAGCACAGGGCTCGGAGGATCAGGCACCGCGCCCCTGAGCCAGCGGCCGACAGACCGATAGTCGTAGGCCAGCCGCAGGCCGTGCTCGGTCGCGCCCAGATGCACGACCTGACGGGCGAGTGCGGCGTGGGACAGACCGCATTCGACGATGAGCGCGTTGAGCTCGTGGTTCATGATCGAACGAGGCATGGTCGCCGCTCCCTGCGTCGGCGCGGCCGTGGCGCGCTCTCGCGCATGACGGTACGCGCCTTGCGTGAGCTGCGCAGGTTCACACGGAACCGCACACGGGGAGTGCACCCTCACACGGGTGCGACACCGGCGCGACACCCTGTCACCCGTCGTAGCTGTCAGTGATCAAGTGCAGCGTATCCAACGAGAGCCCTACGCCGACGGGAGCCCCATAGCGGCTCCCCCGTCTCAAAAGGAGAGGGACTGTGACAGCACCTCTGAACAGCACGCTCGTACTCAACCCCGATGAGCTCGGCCCCGATCCAACGCTGGGCATGGACCTGGCGGTGAAACTGGGAATCGGGCACTTGGAGATTCGCTCGGTCGAAAGCGCCAACGCGGTGACGTTGCCCAAGGAGAGACTGGAGCACATCCGCTCCCTGGCCGACGAGCGCGGCCTGAAGGTCGCGGCGTTGGCCTCGCCGCTGTGGAAATGGTGCCGACCCGAGGCTCGGCCGGGCCGGGTGGACACCTTCGGATTCCCCACCCAGGTCGCGCCCGAGCATCGACTGGGGTGGGTGGAACGCGCTATAAAGGCCGCCGCCATCCTCGGCGCCCCAACGGTACGAATCTTCTCCCACCTGCGCGTCGAGCCGGAGCTGACCGAGCAGTTCGTCAGTGACCCGCTGCTGCCCCAAGCCCTAGAGGTGGCGAACCGGTCCGGGGTGCGGCTGCTGCTGGAGAACGAGCCGGTCTGCACCGTCGCCCACGCCGAGCCGCTGTTGGAAGTCCTGCGCCGCTACCACGGGCAGGGCCTGGGATTGTGGCTGGACGTGGCGAACCTTCACGAGGTCGGCCAGGCCACCGGCGAGGTCGTGGAGTACCTGGCGCCGTACGTGGGCTATGTGCACGTCAAGGACTACGACTCGAACGCCGACGGCAGCCGGACCTTCTGCCCGGCCGGCGAGGGGTGCGTGCCGTACGACGAGGTGCTGCCGCTACTGCACGCCGCCTGCCCGACACTGCCCTACGCGCTGGAAACCCACGTGCGCGACAGCCCCGCCGATGCTTTGCGCGCCGGGGCTGCGTTCCTGCGCTCAATGGTGCCCGGGGGCGTGGCGTGAGACGGGTGCTGCTGGTCGGCGCCGGGGAGGTCGGGGCCAAGCACCTGGCAGCACTCGCTGGTGCCGACGGGTTGACGGTGGCCGGGGTCGCTGATCCCTGCCCGCACGCCGCACTGCCGCCGGATACCCCGGTGTTCGCCTCCTGGCGCGCGGCTCTGACCGCGCTGAACCCGCAGTTGGTAGTGGTGGCCGCACCGCCAGGGATCGCACTCGCGGCTGCCCGGGACGCAGCGGCGACCGGGGCCGCGGTGCTCGTGGAGAAGCCGGCCACGCTCGCCCCCGCCGACCTGGTGCCTCAGGCGGGCGACGAGCGGGTTTTCGTGGGATTCCAACCGCACTTCGCACCTGGCCTGAACATGCTGCTCATCCAGCCCCCGGCCATCGAGCGAGCGGAGGTGGTACTGGCGGTACGGCGCGATCCGGGCTACTTCCGTGACTGGCGTCGCGCCTACGCCACCGCCGGCGGGGTGCTGCACCAGCAGGCCATCCACGGTCTTGCACTGGCCCTGCGATTGCTGCCCGGAAAGGTCGAGACGGTGGACGCCGAGGTGGCCCACCTACGGGGCCTGGCCGAAAGCGAGGATCATGTCACCGCTGACATCACCCTCGCCGGCGGGCGCACGATACACATCGACGCCTATATCGACCACCCCGGCCCGCCCCGTCACGAACTCCTTCTCCACCTCACGAACGGGCAGCACCTGTCGGTGCGCGGGCGAAACCTCGAAGCCGGGCTCGGCGAGATCGCTGCCGCACCCACGCACGAGCAGTTACGGCGCCGGATGTACGCAGCCGTGCTCGACGCCACCCAACAGCCCGCTCACCCTTGCCTGTTCCCAATCTCGGCGCTGCGGCGCCCACTGGAGGTAATCGACCGTGTATACCGTGACGCACGCCGTGTCCGGGCAGCGAACGCCGTTGCCGCATGAACTGGCCGTCGAGGTCGTCGAACGCAAGGGCATCGGCCACCCTGACACCCTCGCCGACGGTATCGCCGAAATGGCTTCCATCCGCTACAGCCTGCACTGCTTGAAGGAAGTCGGCGCGGTCCTGCACCACAATCTGGACAAGGTCGCCGTCCTCGGCGGCCGGGCCGCCTTCACCGAGACCGGAGGCGTCTACGACCGGCCGCTACGGGTCGTCTTCGGCGGCCGGATCTCCACCAGCTTCGCCGGGCGAGAGTTGCCGGTGCGCGAGATCCTCCACCAGGCCGCCGTCGACCATCTGCGCGTCGCGCTGCCAGGCTTCGACCGCGTACAGCTTCAGGTCTTGCACGAGACGACCGACTCGTCCAAATTTCCCCACTGGTTCGCCCCCCGCGGTCTGGAGGACCTGCCCGAGCGGCCGACGGCGCACTCCAACGACACCGCCTATCTCGTAGGATCGGCGCCGCGCACGACAACCGAAACAGTCGCGCTGCTGGCCGAAGCCTGGTTCCGTTCTCGTGCGTGGGCGGGCAGCGACATCAAGGCGCTCGTCGTGCGGCGGCACGACATGTGGGCGATCACCGTGTGCGTGCCTGCCCTAGCCGGCCACTTGACCAACTCCGAGGAGTTCGATGACGCGGTCGCCACTGCGGCCGACGAGCTGACCGAGGTTCTTCGGCAACGATTGCCGGGGCGCGTCACGGTGGTGTGCAACACACGCGGCAGCCGTACCGGCCCCTTGTCCGGGCAGTACTTCACGTTGTCCGGCTCAGCCATCGACTACGGAGAGGACGGCTTGGTCGGCCGCGGCAACGCCCGTTCCGGGCTGATCAGCGGCGCCCATTTGGCGGGCAACGAAGCCACCTTCGGCAAGAACCCGGCTTACCACGTCGGTAAGGTCGGCGGCTGGCTGGCCGACCGGGCTGCCCAGGCGGTGGCCACCCAGTTCGGGCCCTGCCGGATCGGGTTGTTGTGGCGCAACGGTGCCCGCTACGACCAGCCCGCCTCCATCGAAATCACCACTGCTTCGCGAATGCCCGATTCACAGGTCGAAGCCGTGGTGCGCGCCGAACTGGCCCGTACCGACTGGCTGACGGACCTGCTCGACGGCCGCTACCTGCCTCACGTCTCGCCGGTCCAGCAGCTGCTCGACGAGCTCGACCACGTAGCCGGTTGAGGTAGGCGTGAAGAAGGCGAGGATCGCCACCGGCCATGTATCCGCCGTCGTCGCCCTGCCCGACGACTTGGATACCACCCCCGCCTGTGCTGCCAGTCGGTCTCTACCCGGCGGCTGGCAGTTAGGCCCGCACGACTCCGCCTCACCGGCGACCGTTGAGGTCGCCGTCGGGGCGGCGAGCATCGCTGCCGACCCCCACACGGTGCGGCTGCGACTGCCCCGCCAGGCGGCAACGTCGGCGACTCTCGCCTATGTCATCTACACCGCGTTTGAACGCGCCCGCCAGCAGCAGCGTATGGTCACCGTGCACGCCACCGCGCTACACACCCCTACAGGGGCGGCGGTGCTGCTGCTGGGCACCAAGGGATCCGGTAAAACCACCACGGCGCTGGCTCTGGCTGAACGCGGCTGGCTCCACGCAGGAGACGACCTGGTGGTCCTCGCCGAGTCGAACAACGGTGATCTGATGGTGTGGCCAGGCAAGCCCACCGCGGCCATCCGCGATCCCCTTCAAACGCTCGCGCCTAAACCCCTGTGTGACCTGGAGCCGTTCGCAGCCGGCCCGGCCCCGCTGAGATGGATCGTGCGCCTGGCCGTCCACCCCAGCGGGGCCGGGGCTTCGCTGACGTCGGCGGTGCCGCTGTCAGTGAACGAGCGTCTACGACTGCACGAAGGGCTGGCCCGTTACATCTCCGGCTTGCCCACCCCGTTGACCGGCATCGCCTCGGCGCCGTACGGCCCGGTGTGGCCGCTGGACACGCCGGCGTGCGCACAGTGGCGCGCCAACCTCATCACCGCGCTGAACAACCACCGGTTCGACTACCTGTACGCCCCCACCGCCTGTGCCGCCGCTGACCTGCTCACCAAGGAAGCCGATCGATGAACGCCGTGATCCTGCCGAGCCGCAACGAGCCGACCACCATCGCCGCCGTCACCGCGGCAGTGGACGCCGCCATGGACGACGCGCGGGCCGTGATCGTCCACGCCGACTCCTCCGACACGCCGCAGACCGCCGAGTGTTTCACCGCCACCGGCGCCCGCGCGGCGAAGGTATCGCTGATCAACCTGAAGCGAGGCAAGGGGGCCCAGATCCTGGCCGCCGCCCGCTGTCCGCAAATCAGCGACGCCGAGGCGGTACTGATCGCCGATACCGACACCCTCAACCCCAACCCGGCTGTCTACCGGGCGCTGCTGAACCAAGTGCGAAGCGGGTACGGCCTGGCGATCGCCGACTACCCGCGCCACTGGGACGAGGCCAACCTCACCAACCATCTCGCCCGGCCGCTGATCGCAGCAGCCACCGGGCATGATGTGCCCCAGCCGCTGGCCGGCGACCTCGCCCTATCCCGCGACGTACTGACTGCCGTCCGACAGGCCGCCGACGCCCTGCCCGAACCACTGTCCGGGTGCGTAGACGGCTACGGCATCGACGCCTTCATACTCCTCACCTCCGCACACGGCCCCATGACGTCCGTACGGTTCGGCCGGCCCAAACGGCACGCCCGCTCCTTCCCTCACCTGTCGGCCATCTACCACGAGGCCGTCCCGGTCTTGCTGCATATGACCGCCGCCCGGAACTCGGCACCCGCGCCGCTAGGAGGAGGCGCGGCGTCATACCGGGTCGCTGATCGTGCCCTGCCGCCAGGCCGCCTGGAGAGCATGCTGACCACGCTGGAGAACCTCTGCCCGTTTTCCCCGAGCGGATACGATGAACATCTTTGGCCGCTGCCCGCCGCGGACGCCTGGCGCGCCGTCGCCTCCGGCACACCGGCAGTTGATGCGGCCCGCCGGTTGTGGCCACACTACACCCAACGTGTCCGCAGCTGGCTCACCAGCAGCCAGTACGCCACCGCCCGGCAGCGTGCCCAAGAGCTCGCTGCCGCCCACGCCCGCCTGTGCGCCGTTCTCACCTCACCAGGAGCTCCATGATGACCACCGCTTCCACCTCCGGTTTCTCGGCCTTCGCCCTGGAACCCTTCCCCGAGCTTCGGCTCGGCGACGACCTGGCCGCCACCATCACCGGCGTCATCACCCGCACCGGCGCCCGGCTGCGCGACGGCGACATCGTGGTGGTCGCCTCCAAGGTCGTGTCCATCGCGGAGCGGCGCTATGTCGAACTCGCCGACGTCACCCCCTCGTCCAAGGCAATCGAGCTGTCGGCCCGTACCGGCAAGCCCGCCGAGATCGTCCAGCTCATCCTGGACAGCTCGACCGAGCACTTCCTGGCCACCGAGCGCGGCCCGATCATCGCCCGGCACACCCTCGGCTACCAGCTGACCTCCGCTGGGATCGATCGTGCCGGAACAGACGGCGCCTGGCTGCTGCCCGCGGACCCGGACGCCTCCGCCCGTGCCCTGCGCGACGCGCTGATCGCCTTCACCCGCGCTGATGTCGCCGTCGTCATCGCCGACTCCGACGGCCGCGCCGACCGGCGCGGAGCGACCGTCATCTCCATCGGCGCCGCCGGCATCGCTCCCCTGCGGGCCACCGAGCACGGCGGCAAACGACAGGAGGAGACCCTCACCGACCTGATCGCCGCCGCCGCCGGGATCATCCTCGGGCAGCGCGGACGCGGCGCCCCCGTCGTCGTCGTGCGCGGTATCGCCTACACCCCGAGCAACGACGGCGTGGCGTCGGTACTCCACCGATGAGCGGCCTCATTCTGATCACCGGGGCCGGCGGGACCATCGGCACCCGCCTCGCCGCCGACCTGGCCAAGGAGGGCGTTCGCCTGCGGCTGCTTGACCGCCGCCCACAGGCCGGCGGACCGCCCGCGGGCACCGAGTTCGTCCAGGTCGATCTGCGCGACCAAGACGCGGTTTCGCAGGCAGCCGCCGGGATGTCCGCGATCATTCACCTCGCGGGCATCACCCAGGAAGGGCTGTTCTCCGAGATGGTGGAGCACAACATCACCGGTACCCACCACGTCCTGGAAGCGGCCCGCCGACAGCGGGTACCGCGCGTGGTGTTGGCCAGCAGCCACCATGTCACCGGCATGAACGTCGTTGGCGACCGGCCTGAGCAGGCGTCATTGGCTCCGGACAGCTTCTACGCCGTCAGCAAGATCACCATGGAGGCGCTCGGAAGCCTCTACGCGCACAAGGGTGGCGTCGAGGTCGTCGTCGTACGGATCGGCAGCTACCGAACCACGCCGAGTGAACCTCGGCACCGGGCGACCTGGCTCAGCCCGCGGGACGCCACCGCCCTGCTGTACGCGGCGGCCACCCGGCCTCTGCCGAGCCCGTTTCTCACCCTGTACGGCACTTCCGACACCGCCGAACGCTGGTGGCCCCGGACCGGCTGGGACGCCATCGGCTACCAGCCCGTCGACACCGTCGACCAGCAGCCCGGGACGGGACCTCTCGTCGACCGCTTCACCGGCGGCGCCTTCGCCGATGCCGAACTCCCCGCATGAGCCCCCTGTGTGTCGCGCTCAGGCGGGACACACGGGGATCTGGTCCTCGACTCCGCGGATACGACACCGGCTGTGGCGCGCGCCGATTTCTGGGGTGACGTTTCCATCGCCGACGTCCAGCGTCGCGGAGTGCGCCAGACCCGCCACCCCTGTTTTCCACACGTGACCGATCTTCAGCGGAGATCGACCCGCAGAGCCTCTAGTTCTGTGACATCGAGGCGTCGATGTTGGCGACGCGGTCGTACCGGTCGAACTCCACAGCCGCCTCGAAGCCCGGCCCCGACAAGGTGAGCTTCGCGAAGTCAGGGCTGAACACGGGATTGAGCTGCCGCCGCAGACCATAGCTGTGCAGCGCGCGCCGGTGGTCCGTCACCCACGTTTCGGTGAGCGCCTGCGTGATGACGCGCACCGTGCGGGGCGGGTTGGGCGGTGGCAGCCGGAAGTCCGGATGCTCGATGAGGAACGCGGCCCGGGTGCCGCCTCCGGCGTCACCGTTGTAGGAGGTCCAGCGGCCTGTCACAGCCTTGGCGGCGTCCATGAGAAGCCCGACGACCGTGGCCGGTTCGGCGGGTGAGCCGGGCAGCACGTCGAACGGGACCTCCGCGGAGGCGAGTTCGGCGATGCCGTACCGTTCCCCGAAGTCACGCAAAGTCTCGGACGCCGCCACCAGCGACTCGGGAAACCCGGACGGGTTCGCCCACGCCCACAGCCACGATCGCGGACCGGGAGCGGCTGATCCGAGCAGCTGGAAGCCGGTGCAGGTGGTCGCGCGGGGGCCGATGAAGTCGAACCGCTGCTGATGCATGTCGACGTTCCAGCTGTGGTCGCCGAGCAGTTCCTGAAGGTGGAGCTGGTGTTCGAGCGAGAGTATCGCCGCGTCGTCGAGAAGGTTGAGCAAAGTGATCGGTTCTGCCACGCGGGCACCCTAACAGTCCTTCGCGGCCGACCTCGATCCGTGACCACTGACCTTAGTGCCGGTGAGATGGGTGGCGAGGGGGAACACGCTGCCCTGCTGGCCCTGAGTCGCCCCTGGGTGCCCGCTCATCGTCGGGAGCTCAGACGGGCAGGTCCCAGCCCGGTCCGCCGGGCTCTCCCAGCCAGACACGCTGGCGCTCCTCGCTCACGGTGAGCCCGTACGCCGACTGATGCGGAGATCCTTCCTCCTGCCAGGCCAGGACGGCATCCTCGACCGCGTCCCACAGCCGCAGCGGACCGTGCTGGCGAACCGTCCACCCACCCGCCGCCTCCGGCCTGGTGGTGGCCTGCGAACCGGTCGCCACGTCCAGCAGGGCGACCTCCTCACCACCACCCAGCTTCACCGCCGACGGCGCGACCAGCTGTCCCGCGAACAGCCCGGCCGGATCGTCCAGGACACGCGGATCCACCCGGCTCGCCCTGCCGTCCCCGATCCCGAGAAGGGGGGACGACATCGGGGGCGGGCCGTGAGGGCGGGCGGTCATGAAGTAGACGTCGTCCTCCAGGAAACGTCCGCTCGCCGTACCGTCGTCGGCGACGGTGAGGTGCGCGAACGCGGCCCCGCCCATCCACCCGGAAAGAGGTGCGGTGATCGTGCCTCCGTCGCGGACCTGCCACATCCAGGGAATCGGGATGTAGCGCACCGAGCAGGTGGCGATCAGCCGGTCGTACTCGGCGTTCCCCTCGTACCCCGCGAGGCCCTCACCCACCACGAGCGTGGGCGCGTACCCGACATCGGCGAGCGCGCCGCGCGCCCGATCTGCCACGACCCGGTCGTACTCGACCGAGGTCACGGC
>NZ_JBFAOJ010000162.1:0-11192 GCF_040675205.1 Streptosporangium sp. NPDC049644
GGACAGTCCTCCGCCTTGTGCGTATCTCATGATGTCGGTGTACCCGGCAATCAAGGCACGTCAGAACCTACGACACCACGAGTTCAACCTCAGTAACCAGAAACTTAGTTACTGGATTGTAGGTGCTGCCGCTCAAGTGGTGATGTAGAGGAGATCTCGGTCCCGGAAGAATGCCTGAGACCGACAGGTACGCAGCCGTAGTAGTTACGCTGCGCGGTCGGCACCATATCAAGGCCATGCCCATGGCGTTGACCCCAATGCGACGGGAGTGCTCTGATCGGTGATCTGCTCACCCAAGCGGATGCACGGGTCGCCGCCGACTACATCGAACGAATCACCGCTGGACCTGACCTCGTATTGGAGCCAAGGTAACTCGCCGTCAGCCAGGCGAGTGCGGCGGCGGGCGATATCAGCGGATCACTGCCGACAGGTCGCAGGCGTGATCGTAGAACCCGGTCTCGCAGGTAAAGACAAGGCGACCAGAGCTCGCATGACCAATGCGGCCATCTCGTCCGGCGACGATTCATGGTACTGGGCATGGGTGTCCAGTACCATGATTTTTAAAATGGGGCTTCATGATAAGAGATTTATCGAGAACATGGAGATTTCTGCCTTTATCGACATTGGTCGTTTTTCTTCTGAGTGGCTGTTCTGCACTCAACCTCGACACGTGGAACGGCGGACAAGGGGTGCCCCAAAGCAACTACCCACCTTTTGGTTCGGTGAAGGATTTTGCGTTGCCGATGGATGTTTATGATTTGGATAATGTTCGGCGCGCACATGTACAGGAAGCTCGCTTCAAGGCTCTGGGATCCTGTCTAAAAAAGTTTGGATTCACGATGCCGAAGCATGATGTAACGCCTATACGTTATCCAAAGAATGCCGCCTATCTGGGTTGGCTGGGCGAGAAAGACGTCCCACATTACGGCTACCTCGGGCCGAAAGATCAAGACGCTGAAGAGTTTGCCGCACTCGACGGGCTTCGCATGTTCGTGATTCCGGCCGAGCAGGCTGCCGCTCATTCAGGGTACGGTGCTTCGAGAGTCAATGGGATTAAGGTTCCCAAGATGGGGTGCGCGGGCGAGGCCGAGCGGGCGCTCAACGCTGGAGCAACCGGCCTGGATGGAACCAAGCTTGTTAAAGAATACGACTTCAAACGGCTGCATTCTCTGATGGAGGACGCAGCTGCAACAGGTTTTAAGGATAAGCGGATCGCCGAGGCCGCAGTGCGGTGGAGCGGCTGCATGAAGAGCAAGGGATTCTCTTACAAGGAGCCGTTCGAGGCTCAAAGTGACCCCCGCTGGCAGGCGGGAGACTCCGGTCGCGGCCGCCGTGCCGTGAGCACTCTAGAGATCAAGACCGCTGTTGCCGACGAACAGTGCCGACTGCAGGTGAACTACAGCGGTGTCAGGCGGGCCGCTTATGTCGATGCTCAAAACGCGATCATCATAAAGAATCGAGACTTGCTTCAGAGACTGCAGAATTTGATGGAAACGCGATACGCCAACGCCACCGAGATTCTCGAATGATGCCGCTGAACGAAGAGAGTGCGCGTATTCAATCGCCGTAGCGTGGTAACGGGGTATGATCTGTGACTTATCGCCGCTGGGCCGCCATGTCGTGTATGGCTCTGCTTGTAGCAGGTGCCGTCTATGTGCATGGATTCTGGAGTGGGAAATTCTGGACATTCCGCCCGCTCAGCGAACATTGCAACAGCAAGCCTTTGGGCTTCCCGCCTACTTCCTGGACATGGTTCCCACTCCGGAATCTCTGTCATTGGGAAGATGGAACGACGAGCGATCTGGTGCCGGCCTACGTCAATCCAGCGTTGGTGATGTCTCTGACAGCGACTGTCGTCTTTATGGTCATGGCCGTCCGAGCACAGAAACGGAAATGATGGTTCTCAACCATTATTTCTCTGGTCAAAGGGGTGCCGGTGTCTGACTCCGCATTCCGCTTATCGCGTCGCCGCCTGCTGACGACCGGGGTGGGCATTGTCGACGCCGTGGCTCTTGTGGCTATCGGAGCCGTTGACGACGGCGACCTGGACGCGGCCGGCGCCGTTGGCGCTCAGGCTGCTCGTTCGCCAAACAACGTGAGGGCGCTCGGGCGCAGTCGTCCCGCGACTCCTTCCGTCGGGCGCCTGATCGGCGGCCTGCCCAAGATCGGCATGCCTGGCCTTAAATCAGGTTGTCGAACTCACCGGCCTTGATACCGTTGACGAAAATGTGCCAGTCGCTGGATGAGAAAATCAGCGTGGAGCCGTTTGGACTCTTGCTGTCGCGTACGCCGACGCTCTCATCGGTCAATGTGGCAACTTCGACGCAGTTGTTCTGACCGTCACTTAAGCTGCTCTTGCGCCAGGTCGTACCCGAAAGATCGGTCTTATTCATAGCTTCCCGCCATTTGAGATATCAGGTTTTTCGATTCCTGCTCATCGAGTGCGGCATCCCAGATCGCGCTGAAGGCGACGTCGTAGCGCTCGATCTCGCTTTCCTTGTCCAAGTACAGCGCTCCGGTGAAGCCGTCCACGTATACGGTGGGCGGCTCCATCTCTTTTCCATCGCTGTTCACCGGGAACCGCAGCGTGACGAATGATCCCGACATGACGCCAGGATGCAACCCGCGGCTGAAGGGCATCACCCTGATCGTGACATTGGGCAGTTCACCGACTTCTATCAGCCGGACGAACTGGCGCGCCATCAGGCTTTCACCGCCGATCGGACGGCGCAAAATGGATTCATTCAGTGCCACGCATAGCGTCGGAGGATCGGTAACCCTGGTGAGCAGCGCCTGCCGTGCGATGCGCACATGCACCCGGCGCTCGATTTCGCTCTCTGTCAAACCGGGGTTATCGGCGCTGATCAGCGTACGGGCGTAGTCGGCGGTTTGGAGCAGGCCGGGAACCAGCTCTGACTGATACCAGGCCAGATCTGATGCTGCTTCCTCTAGACCGATATACAGGTCGAAACCTTCCGGAATCACATCACCGTAAGCATGCCACCAGCCGCGCCCCTTGGTCTCCTTTGCCAGGCCCATCAACGCTTGCGTGAGATCTGCCGGCGCGCCGTAAATCTTACACATTGTCTCGACATCGAGGCTTCGTAGCGATGTCTGCCCCGTCTCGATGCGCCAGATCTTGGCTTCAGACCACTCCAGCTTGGAAGCCGCGGACCTGACGGTCAGCCGTGATTGCGTGCGTAGATCACGTAGATATCGCCCCAATTGTCGACGCGACACCGTCGAACCCGTCACACCCTCCGCCATCGCTCACCCCCTCGCCATGAAGCACTTCCTTCACCCGGAATGAAAGCACTCACGCTTTCACTCCGCATTGTCAATCCTCGGACTGGGGATTTGAAGTGAAGTCTTGCATAGCGAGACATCGAAGTGCTTGACTTCAGTTACACACAGCAACACCAGCGAACGCTCCGCATTCTCCCAGCTTGTGACGCTAAGTGTTCGTTTCATCACTTTCCAGATCGTTCGACTGAAAGGGTGAGGCACGGTGCGTGATTCGCAGCAAGTGCAGTACATCCACCTCGTGCGGCTCGGCTGGGACCTGCGGGTTCTTGGGGTGGCTACCTCGGTGGTCATCCCCGCAGCAGGGGCGCCGGTGCTGGAGATCATGTCTGCTGGCGGGGTTCGGGTCCGGATCCAGGTCACCCGCCGGGCCTGCGGCTGGGTCTTCGTCTGGCGGCCCTGGTGGTCGGTGACCTGACGGCGCGACTGGATCTGGGCCGAGGCGAACAACGCGGCCGACATGATCGCGTCGGCGGTGACCGCGTGAGCACGCGGGAACAGGACGGCCCCGGCGCGGCGGAGGCGGCGGTCAGGCGCTGGGACGGCCTTCGGATCGTGGGGCAGCGGGACTTTCCCGGCATCGCGCAGTCGGCGAGGGCCGCCCGCAGGTGGGTGCTGGGAACCCTGGACGGTCACCCGACCGCCACCGAGACGCTGGAAACGCTCGAACTGCTGGTCAGCGAGGTGGTCACCAACGCCGTCCTGCACAGCGACTCGGCCGGGCCTGACGGGCTGATCACGGTCCGCGTGGGGTTGGGTGACGGCCTGATCCAGGTTGAGGTGATCGACGACGGCTCGGCGACCAGTGTTCCCATGATCCGGACGACCGACGACGACAGCCTCAGCGGGCGCGGCCTGAGCTGGGTGGACCACCTGGCTTGCACCTGGGGCATCGATCACGGCGACGAGGTGGGCGGGGTCGTCTGGTTCCGGCTCGCGATCGGTCACCCGTCAGGACACGACCCCCTTTCCTCCCGGTGATTCTGACCTCGGCGGGGAGCATTCGTCACCGTCATCACTGTCAGTGGAGTGCCACGTTCGGATATGACAATCGCAACGTCGGCCTCGGCAGGGTGCTACGGGCGAGTCGCCTCGTAGTCGGGGAGTGCGGCCGGGGTGGTGCGGGTCGCCGGGCGCATGGTCAGGATCAGTACGGCCAGCCCGGCGAAGATGACCGCGGCGACGACGCCGGTCACGTGCAGGCCGGCGGTGAACGCCTCCCGCGCGGTGTGCAGCAGTTCCGCGCCCTGGCCTGCGGGAAGGTCCTGGCTGGCGGCGACCGCGCCGGCCAGCGAGTCGGATGTGCCGTCCATCCGGCTGCGGTAGACCACCGCGGCCACCACACCGAGCAGCGCGAGGCCGAGCGAACCGCCGAGGTAGTTGCCGGTCTCCGACATCGACGCCGCCGAGCCGGCGCGCTCCGGTGGTACGGATCCGACGACCAGCCCGGTGCCCAGCGCGAACAGCGGGCCGGTGCCCAGGGCCAGTACGGTGATGCCGATCATCACCAGCGGCAGGGCGCGCGCACCGTCGACGCCGACCAGCAGCAGGCTGCCCAGCGCCGACCCCACCAGCCCGCCGGCGATCGCGGTCGTCTGCTTCATTCGCCGGGCCAGTGCCGGCGCGGCCATGGTGCCGACCGCCACGCCCAGGCCCATCGGTGCGAACAGCACCGCCGACGCGAACGGCGAGAAGCCCAGCACGCTCTGCAGGTACTGGGTCACCAGCAGGCCGGTACCGGCCATGGCGATGCCGGCGAAGGCCAGCCCGACGAGTACGGCCGTGAACGGGCGGTTGCGGAGCAGCCGCAGGTCCAGCAGCGGCGTCTCCAGCCGCAGTTGCCGGCGTACGAACAGGAATCCGACGACCACGCCGGCGACGAGGGCCACCGCCGGCACGATCGGCACGCTCTCGACGGTCAACTGCTTGACGCCGTAGACCATCAGAAGCACCGCCGCGAGCGACAGCCCGACGCCGGCCGGGTCCAGCCGACCGGCCTGGTCACTGCGGAACTCCGGCAGCAGGACCGGCCCGGCGAGCAGCAGCAACGCCATCGCCGGCACGGCGACCAGGAACACCGATCCCCACCAGAAGTGCTGGAGCAGGAATCCGGCGAGCACGGGCCCGAGCGCGCCGCCGGTGAACTGGCAGGTCGCCCAGATCGCGATGGCCTGCCCGCGCTGCCGTTCGTCGCGGAACATGTTGGTGATCAAGGCAAGTGTGGACGGCGCCAGGGTCGCGCCGGCGACACCCAGCAGCGTACGCGCGACGATCAGCATCAGCGGGCCGGTCGCGAAGGCGGCCACGACCGACAGCACCGCGAACGCCGCCCCGCCGATCATCAGCAGCCGTCGGCGGCCGATCCGGTCGCCGAGCGTGCCCATCGTGATGACGAAACCGGCCACCATGAATCCGTAGCTGTCACTGATCCACAGCTGCTGGACGTTGGTGGCACCCAGGTCGGCGGCCAGCTGTGGGAGCGCGAGGAGCAACGCCGTCATGTCTATCGCGACGAGAAACGTCGGCAGTACGAGGACGATCAGTCCCAGCCAGGCCCGGTTGACTCGCATATCCGAAACTCCCTGTTCTCTCGATGTCTCACCGGTCAGTCGGAGCGGTCGGGAGCTTCTTGACATCGGTACGGGCGGACAGCTGCTATCGCTCCAGCTTTTCTGCCCTGTCTCGTAGGTAGCGCTGTTCGGGGAGGCTCGTGGTACGCCGGGCCGCCAGCCGGTAGTTCTCCCGTGCGGCGGCGTACTCGCCCGCCAGTTCCTGGAGGTGGGCGCGCACGGCGTGGAGACGGTGGTGGCGGGCGATCCGGGGGTCGCCGTCCAGGCTTTCCAGCATGTCGAGTCCGGCCCGGGGCCCGCGGGTCATCGCGACCGCGACGGCGTGATTGAGGGTGACCATCGGGTTCGGCGCGATCCGGCCGAGGATCGCGTACAGGAGGCGGATCTGTTCCCAGTCGGTCTCCTCGGCCCGCCGTGCCTGGACGTGCAGCGCGGCGATCGCCGCCTGAAGCTGGTAGGGGCCGAGGGGGGAGACGGACATGGCGCCGGTGACCAGCGCCGAACCCTCTTCGATCAGGGCGGCGTTCCAGCGGTTCCGGTCCTGCTCGGCCAGCGGCACGAGGGCGCCGTCCGGGCCGGTGCGGGCCGCACGGCGGGCGTCGGTCAGCAGCATCAGTGCCAGCAGCCCGGCGACCTCACCGTCATCCGGCAAGGACCGGTGCACCGTACGGGTGAGCCGGATCGCCTCTGTGGTGAGATCGGCGCGGTGCAGGTCGGGTCCGGAACTGGCGGTGTAGCCCTCGTTGAAGACCAGGTAGAGCACGTGCAGCAGGGCGTCCAGCCGTTCGGCCCGCTCCTGGGCGCCCGGCATCTCGAACGAGGCGCCGACGACTCTGATCCGCTGCTTGGCGCGGCTGATCCGCGGCGCCATGGTGGCCTCCGGCACGAGGAACGCCCGCGCCACCTCGGCGGTGGTGAGCCCGCCGACGGCGCGCAGCGTGAGCGCCACCTGGGAGGCGGGCGTCAGCGCCGGATGACAGCACAGGAACAGCAGCGCGAGCGTGTCGTCCTGGTCACCCGGGCCTTCCTCGCCGGGCGCCGGTGCGAGGTCGGCGTCCGGCGCCTCCCGCACCGCCGCGGTGACCTCGCGGCGGCGGCGCGCCTGCTCGCTGCGTACCTGGTCGACCAGGCGGCGGGAGGCGACGGTGACCAGCCAGGCACGCGGGCTGTCCGGAACCCCGTCGGCGGGCCACTGCGTCGCCGCGGCGAGCAGCGCCTCCTGGACCGCGTCCTCGCACTCCTCGAACCCGCCGTAGCGGCGCAGGAGCACGCCGAGGACCTGCGGCGCCAGTTCGCGCAGCAGGTCCCCGAGGCGTTCGGTCGTGCTCACATCTCCATCCCGGCCGAGTCCATCAGCGGCCGCACCTCCACGCCGCCGGCCTGACCGCCCGATATCAGGGCGGCCAGTTCCACGGCGCGTTCCCGGCTCTCGCAGTCGATCACGTACTGGACTGCGACATGATCCGGGGTCTGCAGGTACGGGCCCTCGGTCACGGTCACCACGCCGTGCCGAGCCCATACGACGGCGCTGATGGACGGATCGGCGAACACGTGAGCACTGATCAGTTCCCCCGCCTGCCCGGCCGTGGCCAGGAACTCCTCATGGTCGAGCCCCTCCCCGGGCAGGGCCGCGGTGCTCAGATAGAGACTCAGCAGGAACTTCACCGGGTGCTCAGTCGTCGGCCGTGCCTGAGAAGAGCACCGGCCGCACCTCGATGCCGAGGCCCTCGACACCGGCGTCCGGGATGAGCGCGGCCAGCTCCAGGGCGCGCTCCCGGCTGTCGCACTCCACCAGGTAGTAGCCGCCGAGGTACTCCTTGGCCTCAAGGTAGGGTCCGTCGGTCACCGCCGGGACGCCGCCCCGGACCCTGACCACGGCGCTCTGCGACGGGTCGGCCAGCGCGGTGGTGCCGATCATCTCCCCGGACTTCTTGATGGTCTCCATGAACGGGCCGTGGCCGCTCATCACCTCGTTGCGCTCCTCCTCGGTCAGCGCGTCCCAGATCTGCGGGTTGTTGTGCATGATCAACATGAACTTCAACGTCGTCTCCTTCAACGGTCGGGCGGCGCCCCCGAAGGCGCCGTTCACCATGGAGTCGGAGCGGATGCCGCGTTCTTGCGGTACCGGACCGCGAGAATTTCCCGCCCGCTCCGAACCCCCGGCCCGGCAGCGAAGTAATCGCCGCCGTCATTGAACACCTCGCCTCACCCCGCCGACCCCTGAGCCCCGCCCGCCGGGGCCGTGCAGGGCTCAGCCCTTCGCGGTCGGGTCGGTGACCTGGCCGATGAACAGCGGGGTCAACGTCGGCCGGTGGATGATCGCGAAGGCGAACGGCCGGTCGGCGCGCACCTCCACCTCCACCTCGGGCACGGGCTCGGGTGGGCCCGTATACCCGAGGGCCAGCGCGGTGACGGCGGCGGCCTCGGTGCCCCACTCGTCCACGGTCACGGTGGCGTGGTGGACCGCCTGGGTCAGGTCGAGGTCGACGTCGTCGGCGATGCCGGAGTAGTCGGTCCTCGTGAGCCCGAGCCCGAAGAGCGACTTCATGAGGTCCAAACTCGTCGAGAAGTCCCAGCGGGGAATGGTGATCTCCACCTGACGCTCCCTCAGCCCGGCGGCCACCCGCGCCATCACCTCCGGGGCGAGCAGGCCGGCGGGGGAGCCGCCCGCCCGCGGGAGCAGCACCCACATCGCCAGCTCACCCTTGACGTAGCGGAGCTCCACCGCCTGCCAGCCCTCTCCAGCGGCGTACGGGAGGCTGCCCGTATGGCGGATCAGGTCGGTCCGTACGGCAGTGCCGTCCGCCCGGGTGAAGGCGGCGTTCCGTTCCGATGGGCCGGTGAACGGCGTCTCCCACTCGGCCTTGAGGTACACGGTGTTGGCGATGACAAGCAGGGTCTGCGGCGCCAGGTCGTCGAACACCTTCCTGATCCGCCCGGCCGTCTCCCGTTCGGCCCACGCGTCGATGACCTGGGCGGCGTCCCGGGTGAAGTCCACCTGGCGCACGCCCGTCCCGTACTGGGCGGCGAGCGTGCGCAGGAACCCCCGCTGG
The DNA here is from genome assembly GCF_040675205.1 of Streptosporangium sp. NPDC049644. NCBI lineage: Bacteria > Bacillati > Actinomycetota > Actinomycetes > Streptosporangiales > Streptosporangiaceae > Streptosporangium > Streptosporangium sp. NPDC049644. The sequence continues at coordinate 8,927 of NZ_JBFAOJ010000162.1, forward strand.
ACACTCAGCCCCTCCTGGATGAACAGCCCGCCCGCGATGGCGACGACCGGCGGCTCCGGCTTGGCCCCGGCGTCCCGCTCGACGCCCGATTCGGTGCGGGGTGGCGGGCCACCGACCGTGACGATCCGCCGGGTGAGCGCGTTGAGGGAGGTGTGCGGTCCCTGGACGGGGAAGCCGAAGACCCTGTCGAGCTCGGCGGCGGTGCCCCCCGTGGCACCCGCCCTGGCCATGCCGAAGGCGTAGCCGATGCTCAGCGGCGACAGGACGGCGTTGGCCCCGGGGGCCGCGATCTCGGTGAACAGGGCGTGACCGAAGGCGGTGAGCCCGCACACGGTCTCCGCGACCGGCGGGTCGACCGGGGTCTTTCGCCACACCCACTTGGCCACGATCATGTTCGAGTCGAAGGCGGCGGGGCGCCCGCGCCGACGTGCCGGTCGCGAGATGTCAGTCGGTGTCATGGGAGACCAGCAGGCTCAGCACGTTCCCGCCTGGGCTGAGCGCGCCGATCGCGATCTCCTGGTCCGCGTAATACGGTTCCCGTGTGGTGAGTCTGAACGCCATCCACGTCCATCGGGCGGCGAGTTCGTTGATTCGGTGCACGGACGCGTCGGCGGGGGCACGCACGAGGCCCGCGATCGACTGCCACGCCTTCAACCTGCCATATCCACCGCGCGACCCCTTCTCGGAGAAGAGGGGGTCGCAGTAAGCCGTGGTGAGCAGCTCGCGCACCACGGTGTCCAGGCTTTCCAGCTGGCCGTTCAGCGCGCCTTTGGTTCTGTGGGACTCCGGCAGGAACGCGTTCACCCACAACGATGCCACCTCCCGGGGATCGAACCGCCGGGGAAGTTCGATGATCACCGCCAGCGAGGGCTCACCCCAGTGCTGCACAGCGGAGTTGATGAGCCGCTCGTCCTGCCTGGTGCTCACGATCCTTGACTCACACACCGGTACCTTCGCCAGCCAGGCGTCCCACAACGGGGTGGACTCCCGGGCTCCCCCCCATGTGCCTTCCTGGAGCTGGGGAATCCACTCGATATGCGGGTGTTCCGGAACGTAGAACTCGCTCTGGTCTCGCCAGGGGAAGTCGAAGGAGTATATGTGGCGTTCTCCCTTGGAGCGCTTGAGTGGCAGTCCCGCGAGGGGATGGCGCAGCTCCCGCAGGGCGGTCGCGCAGCGCAGCGCCGCGGGCACCCGGGTCAGGTTGACGCGGCGCACCACCAGCTCCTGCATCAGGCAGGCGACCAGCTCCGCCCACATGTCGGGCTTGGCCGGGACGCGTTCCAGTAGCGGCAGCAACCGGTGGACCGGCCGCTTCTCGGCCAGCAGGGCGGCCAGGTCACGGATCTGCGGGAGTCTGCGATTACTGGTGTATCGGTTGTGCACCAGGTCGGCCAGCCCCTCGACGTCGACCGGGACGCGTGACAGATCCGGATCATGCGGATCCCCGCTGCTGATGTACCGGCTCACAAAAGCGTCCCCGACGACGATTCGCCGACGCCCGCGGTGACCGAGACACCGCAGGCACGACCTGCGGGTACGGTGAACGCGGGTTCCATCCACATGGTCGTTTCTTTCCTCATCCACACACCCTTATGGATAGCCGGACGGGCTCGTGCGCCGGTTGTGAGCTGCTGTGGATCTCGCCGTAGGGCGTCACCGCCGTCGTGCGAGAGCGCTCTGATGGGAGAGCTTCGGGCGGCTGGTGCTCTGGGTGTCGACGGCGGGTGAAAAACTGACCCCGTGGCGACGCCTGGGTTCTAGTGCTTGTCACAACACACCATCTCCCAGGACGTGAACCACCTGATTCGGCGGCTGGCCGTCGGGCCGGGTGAAATGCGAGATTGACGGCCCCTGGAGCCTGTCCCAGACCTACAGCCTCTACACCTACTACTGAGCCGCCGTGCGGGGCGGACGCCAGGGCCGACAAGCCCGGTATCCGCCCCGCGCCAGAATCGCTGACCCACTCCCCAACGGCGACCACCCAGAGCTACTTTGCACTTGGTCGCACGAACCCGAGCGGAGGGCCTGGTCGACGCCGAGCAGGCCGACGGTGCGCTCTTTTCGATTCGGTTGGCACCTCGCCGGTCGTGCGGTCACGCTCAGCGGATGGACCTGCACCAGGTCGCTGTTTCCTGAACGCCGGGGTCACGCCCAGAGAGGTGGTGTTTGAAAAGGCCACCCGTAATCCGGTGACTATTAAGAGGTAATCGCCTCAATAGTCACTTTAGCATCGTTTGTCTCGTTTGCGGAGCCGGCCTGCTTGCGG
>NZ_JBFAOJ010000163.1:0-11066 GCF_040675205.1 Streptosporangium sp. NPDC049644
TCATAGGCGTGCGCCGCGTTCCAGTACGGGTAGTTCAACAGCACCACATCACCCGGACGCAGGTTCTCCCGCCCCACGTACTCCACACCCTTGCGCAGTGAGAAGTCGTTGGCGCCGAGGAAGAAAGTGAGCCCGGTGGCCTCGGCGATCAGCCGCAGGTCGGCGTCGTACATCGACATGCCGAAGTCGTGGACCTCGTAGATGACCGGGTTGAACGACGTGCGGATCAGCGTGGCCCGCATCTCCTCCGCCGCGGCGAGCAGGTAGCTGCGCACCACCTCCGCGGTCGCCCCGTCAAGGGTCTTGCCCGGTTGCTCGGTCACGATGCCACCTCCACAAGCCTGACCAGCAGGTAACCGTGCTCGTCGACCTCGACCCGCTGCCCCGAGGGGACCACGGTGGTCGAGGTGCCCTCGTCGACGAGGGCGGGTCCGTCGAACGCGTCGCCCGGCTCCAGCAACGCACGGTCGTAGACGGCGAACGACGCCGTGGCGCGGGTACCGAAGTCGTAGGCGTCCCTGCGGGCGAACAGCGCCCGGCCCGCGTCGCCGTCGCCCGGCGGGCGCACCACCAGCTCCGGCCGGTCGGTACGGCCGATGCCGCGCACCCGCAGGTTGAGGATCTGCAGCCGGTTGTCCATGGCGTGGCCGTAGCGCGCCACGTGGGTCTCCTCGAACGCCCGCCTGATCGCGTCCCGGTCGAGGTCGCGGCCCGCGGTGACGATGAGCGAGTGCTCCTGCCCCAGGTAGCGCAGCTCGAACTGGCGCTCAAGGACCATGCGCTCGGCCGAGACCCGCTGCGCCTCCAGGGAGTCGACGGCCTCGGCCTCGATGCCCTTGAAGATCGTCTCCAGCTCGTCGAGGTCGGCGTCGTCCAGGGTGGCCATCACCGTGCGGGAGAAGTCGTCGACGATGTCCGCGCTGAGCATGCCCCAGGCGGAGAAACCGGACGGCGCGAACGGCACGATGACCTCTCCGATGCCCATCTCCGCCGCGAGCAGCGGGGCGAGCAGCGGTCCGGCCCCGCCGAACGCGAGCAACGAGAAGCCCCGGGGGTCGTGCCCCCGCTCGACGGTGATCTGCCGGACCGCGCCGACGGTCTTGGCCAGCAGCACGTCGAAGACGCCCGCCGCGGCGGCCTCCGTGCTCAGCCCGAGGGGCCGGGCCACCTGCTCGTCGAGCGCCGCGCGGGCGGCGTCGGCGTGCAGGTCCATGGTCCCGGCCAGGAAACGGCCCGGGTCCACGTAGCCGAGGACCACCGCCGCGTCGGTGACAGTGGGGCGGGTGCCGCCCCGGCCGTAACACACCGGGCCGGGGTCGGCACCCGCGCTGTGCGGACCCACCTTGAGCAATCCCCTCTCCAACCACGCGATCGAGCCCCCTCCGGCCCCTATCGTGCGGATGTCGTAAGTGGGGATCAGCAGCGGAAAGTGCTCCAGCTGCGCCTCGTAGGCGGCCACCGGGGACCCGTGCTCGATCACGCACGCGTCCAGCGAGGTGCCGCCGATGTCGAAGGTGAGCAGGTCCCGGCGGCCGAGGGCGGCGGCGAGGTGCGCCGCGCCGACGATGCCGCCCGCCGGACCCGACAGCACCGTGTGCGTCGGGGAGGTCTTGGCCACCGACGACGTCATGGAACCGCCGCCGGACCTCATGATCAGGAACTGCCCGCCGAACCCGCGCTCGGCCAGCCCGTGCTCCAGCCTGTCGACGTACCTCTCGAAGATCGGCCGGATGTAGGCGTCGAGGACCGTCGTGCTGGTCCGCTCGTACTCGCGGTACTCCCTGACGATGTCGGTGGAGAGCGAGACCGTCACCTCCGGGTACGCCTCGCGGATGATCCGGGCGGCCTGGCGCTCGTGGGAGGGGTCGAGGAAGGAGTGCAGGAAGCAGACGGCGATCGACACCACGCCCTCCTCCTCGACCAGGACCCGGGCCGCCTCCCTGACGCCCTCGGCGTCGAGCTCCTCGACCACGCGGCCCCGGTGGTCGAGCCGTCCCCGCACCCCCGCGGTGTGACGGCGCCGCACCAGGCTCTCGGGGCGCTCGTACTGGAAGTCGTACATGTGGTCGGCGGGCACGTTGCCCCGGCCGATCAGGAAGATGTCTCGGAAGCCGTCGTTGGTGATGATCCCCGTCGGCTCGCCGCGCCGTTCCAGGACCGCGTTGAGACCCAGGGTGGTGCCGTGGATGAACAACTCCACCTCCGACAGGTCGGTGCCGAGCGCGGTGACCGCGTCGAGCACGCCCTCCCAGGGACGGGCCGGGGTGGTCGAGGCCTTCCTGAAACGCACCTCGTGAGTACGGGTGTTCAGCTCCATCGCGTCGACGAAGGTGCCGCCGATGTCGACGGCCAGACGGATGTGCTTCGGGTCGGGCATTGCGGGTGTCACCTTTCGATCAGCGCGGGGATCTCGGCGGCGCGGCGGCAGGCGACCAGGCTCGCGTGGTACGGGCGGAGCTCCTGCTCCTGCTCGCCGCACTCGTCTGTCGCGAAGGGGCAGCGCGGCGCGAGCGCGCAGCCCCCGGCCGCGTCCGCCTCCTCCAGATCCTTGGTCAACTCGACCTGCGGGCCGCCGTAACCGGAGCCGAGGCTGGGGGCACTGGACAGCAGCGCCCTGGTGTAGGGGTGCCCGGGATTGCCGAAGACCTCTTCCACCGGCCCCTCCTCGACGATCCGTCCCAGGTAGAGCACCACGACGCGGTCGCAGAACCCCCGTACGGTGGCCAGGTCGTGGGAGATGAAGACCGAGCCACGTGAGCTGTCGCCGCTCACCTCGGCGATCACCTTCAGGATCTGCGCCTGTACCGTGACGTCAAGCGCCGAGGTCGGCTCGTCGAAGACGATCAGGTCGGGTTCGCCGACGAGCGCGCGGGCGATGCCGACGCGCTGCGCCTGCCCGCCGGACAGCTCGTGCGGGCGCCGCCCCAGGATCGACGGGTCCAGCTCCATCCGCTCCAGGGCGCGGGCGACGCGTGCGGCGCGCTCCGCGGCGGGCACCCCGGCGGCGCGCAGCGGCTCGCCGATCGCGTCCTGCACGGTCCGCCGGGGACTGAGCGACCCGATCGGATCCTGGAAGACCAGCTGGGCGCGGGTGCGCAGCCGGCGCAGCCGCCTGCCGCGCAGCTCGGCCAGGGCGTGACCGGCCACCTCGACCCTGCCCCGCGAGGGCTGCACCAGGCCGAGCATCAGCCTGGCCAGGGTGCTCTTGCCGCAGCCGCTCTCCCCGACGACGCCCAGCCGCTCGCCCGCGGCGACGCTGAGGCTGACCCCGCGCAGGGCGTGGTGGCCCCCGCCGCCGAAGCGGCCGCGGTAGACGACGTGCGCGTCCTCGATGCGCAGCACGCTCCCCTTCGCATCGGGCGAGGTGGCCGTACCGGCGGACGGGACCGTTCCCGCTGGCGGGGTCTCCGCAGGAACCGGCGGCTCGGCGGGATCGTCGAGTGGACCCGAGCGGGGGTGGAAGCAGGCGACGCTCCAGTCCATGGCCAGGGGCCCGGCGACGGGCAGGTCCGCCGTGCACAGCTGCGTCGCGTGCGCGCAGCGCGGCGCGAACGGGCAGGACGACGGCGCCTCGGTCAGCAGCGGCATAGCGCCGGGGGTCGCGGTCACCGGGCGCCCGTCGATGTCGGGCACCGAGCGCAGCAGCGCCCGCGTGTAGGGATGGGCGGGCTCGTGGAGCACCTGCGGGCCGGGGCCGCTCTCCACCACCGTCCCCGCGTAGAGCACCACGACGCGGTCGCAGACCTCCGCGATGGACGCCAGGTCGTGGGAGATCAGCAGCACGCCGCGCCGCTCCGCGTTCGCGGCGAGCCGGAACCGGTTGAGGATCTCCCTGGTGAGCGTGACGTCCAGCCCGGTGGTGGGCTCGTCGGCGATCAGCAGGCCGGGCGCGCACCCGGTGGCCAGCGAGATCATGACGCGTTGCGCCATGCCGCCGGAGAGCTCGTGCGGGTAGGCGTCCAGGCGGCGCCTCGGGCTGCGGATGCCGACCGACTCGAACAGCTCGGCGGCGACCTCCCTGGCCGGAGCCGGGGCCAGCGACCGGTGGGTGACCAGCCGGTCGACGAGCTGGCGGCCGACGGTACGGGTGGGGCTGAGCGCGCCGCGCGGGTTCTGGAAGCAGATCGCGGCGCCGTGCCCGCGGAAGGCCTCCAGCTCGGCGGCGCCCATTGTCAGCACGTCGGCGCCGTCGAACATGACGCGTCCGCTCGTCCGGGAGCCGCCGGGCAGCAGGCCCACGATGGAGCGGGCCACCATGCTCTTGCCGCCGCCGCTCTCACCGACCAGGCCGACCACCTCGCCCGGCTCGACGCTCAGGTTCACCCCGCTCAGCGCGGCGACCCGGCGTCCCGGCCGCTGGATCACGACGGAGAGGTCCTCGATCGACAGGAGTGTCATCGTCCGTCACCTCCTTGTGGAGTCGGCGCGTTCCTGCAGGCCCTCACCGAGGAGGCTGAAGCCCAGGACGCAGATCAGCAGGAAGAGGCCGGGCGGGACCGAGGTCCACCACCGGCCCGCGACGACGTCACCGGAACCGAGGCTGATCATGGCGCCCCACTCCGCGGTGGGCAGCGGCACGCCGAGCCCCAGGAAGGACAGCCCGGCCAGCGTGAGCATCGCCCAGCCGCAGTTCAGCGGGGCGATGACCCGCACCGGCGTCAGGCTGTTGGGCAGTACGTGCCGCCAGAGCACCCCCCAGAAGGAGGAGCCGGAGGTGCGGGACGCCTCCACGAAGGGCAGTTCCCTGATGGATCGCACCTCGGCGCGGACCAGCCGGGCGTAGGCGGGTGCGTTCACCAGGGCGATGACCGCGATCAGGTTCGCCGTACCGCCGCCGAGCAGCGCGGCCACCGCCAGGGCCAGGATGAAGGTGGGGAACGCCTGGAAGACGTCGAGCACCCGCATCAGCACGTCGTCGGCCCAGCCGCCCCGGTATCCGGCGACCAGGCCGACGAGGCTGCCCGCGACCACGGCCAGGGCGACCGCGGCGACGGCGATGCCGACGTCGAGCCGGGCGGCGTGCAGGACCCGGCTCCACACGTCCATGCCGTTGAGGTCGGTGCCCAGCAGGTGCGCGCCACCTGGCGGGGCGAGGGAGGCGAGAGGGTCGATCTCCTCGGGACCCCAGGAACTCAGCAGCGGCGCGAACAGGACCGCCACCGCGACCACGGCCAGGATGACGGACCCCACCGTGATCAGGGACGACGCGAAGCGGCGGTCCGCGCCCGCCTCCCGGACTCCCGAAGCCTCGGCCATCAGATCCTCACTCTCGGGTCGAGGATCGCGTGGACGACGTCGGCGATGAGGAAGACCACCACGTAGAACAGCGCGATCACGAGCACCGACGCCTGAACCACCGGGTAGTCCCGGTAGAGCAGGCCGCGCAGCGCCCACTGCCCGAAGCCCTGCCAGGAGAAGACGTACTCCACGAGGACCGTCGAGCCGATGGAGAAGCCGAACACCAGGGCCGCCAGCGCGGGGAGCCGCACCAGCGTGGCCCGCACCAGGTAGCCGCGGAGCAGCAGCCGGTCCTTCAGGCCGTGCGCGGCGGCGGCCGTGTACGCCTCGGAGGCCAGCACCTCGAGCGCGGAGGCCCGGACGCTGCGCAACAGCGGCGCGACGATGACGATGACCAACGTGGCCACCGGCAGCGCGAGGTGCTCCAGCGCGGAGACGAACGCCGGGCCGTTGGCGGTCAGCGCCGCGTCGAGCAGGTCGGCACCGGTGATCAGGCTCAGCTCGGTGTCGGGGTCCACCCGGCCGCTGGGGGCCGGGAACCAGCCCAGCACGCTGTAGCCCACCAGGACCAGCACCAGTCCGAGCCAGAACTCCGGTACCGAGTTGCCGATGAGCGCCGCGACGCGGACCGTGTGGTCGCCGAACCGGCCCGCGTGCCTGGCCGACCAGATGCCGAGCACCACCGCCAGCACGAGCGCCACGGCCAGCGCGATCACCACGAGTTCCATGGTCGGCCCGATCCGCAGGGCCATCTCCGAGCCCACCGGGGCACCGCTCTGGATGGAGGTGCCGAAGTCACCGGTGAACAGTCCCCCGACATAGTCGAGGAACTGCTGCCACAGCGGCCGGTCCAGCCCGAACCTGGCCCGCGCCGCGGCGGCGTCCGCCTCCGTGGCGTTGGGGCCGAGGATGGTACGGATCGGGTCACCCGGCAGGACCCTGACGAGCAGGAAGGTCAGCACGACCACCCCGAGGAGCACCGGGACGAGCTGGAGGAGCCGCCTGAGGACGAACCGGAGGATACGCATGGATCAGGAGGAGCTGCTCAGGTAACGCAGCCGGGCCAGGCCGTCCATCGGCTGGACCCACCCCGCCACCTCTTCCCGGACCGGGAGGTTGAAGTTGGGCTGGCAGATGACGACCCATGGCACGTCCTCGGCCAGGATCTCCTGCACGCGCAGCCAGAGCTTGGCACGCTCGGCCGGGTCGACGACGGTGTGGGACTCCTCGAAGATCTTCTCGATCTCGGGGTTGACGTAGTTGGAGTAGTTGAGGCTGGCGCCCTTGGTGAAGCTGGTGCCGAGCATGTACTCCACGTCGTTGACCCAGAGCTGGCCCAGGGTGATCTGCAGGGGGATGTTCTTCTTCGCCCTGCGCTCGCCGAGCGTGGCGGGGTCGAGCGGGGTGAGCTTCAGCTCGATGCCCGCCTTCCTGGCCTCGCTCTGCACGAGTACGGCGATCTGCTGCTGCTCCTCGCTGTCGGTCTGGAAGACCAGCTCGGAGGTGATCGAGGTCTTGCCCGCCGCGGCCAGCGTCTCCTTGGCCTTGGCGACGTCGTAGGCGTAGGGGTAGCCGGTCTCGGAGTAGCCGGGCATGTCCAGCGGGACGACGCTCTTGGCCGCCCGCGCGTCGCCGCCGTAGACGTTGGCGATGATCTGCTCGTACGGCACCGCGTGGGCGAGCGCCTTACGCACCGCGGGGTCGTCGAAGGGGGCGGTGGTCACCGACATCTGGATGACGAGCTGGTTGTTGCTCGGCGCGGAGATGACCTTGACGCCCTTCGTGGACTTGAGGTCCTTGATGTCGCGCTGGCCGATGCCGAGGGCGACGTCGATGTCGCCGTTCTGCAGCTGCAGGCGCTGGTTGGAGGCCGCGGGCACCACGCTCAGCCTGATCTCGGAGCTCTTGGCACCGTCGGTGCCCGGATAGCCGGCGTTGGCGGTGAGCACGATCTCCTGGCCCTGGACCGCCTTCTCCACGTTGAAGTAGCCGCCGGTCGGGGGGTTCTTGGCGAACCACTCCTTGGCCCAGGGGTCGGCGTCGGTGGCGTGCTTCTTCGCCTCCTCCGAGTCGAAGACGTACAGCGAGATGGCCTGGATCTGCCGGGTCAGCGCGCTGGGGAAGGCCTGGGTGAAGGTCACCGTGTAGTCGTCGACCACCTCGACCTGGTCGGCCTTGGTGAGCCCGATCAGCCGGTAGACGCCGGCCACGTTGGCCTTCGCGGCGAACGCGCGGTCCTTGGACCACTTGACGTCCTTGGCGGTCATCTCGTTGCCGCTGGCGAACTTGACGCCCTTGCGCAGCTTGAGGGTCCAGACCTTGTTGTCGGCGTCGGGCTCGAAGGACTCGGCGAAGGTGGGGGCGATGGCCTCGGTGTCGAGGATCTGGCCGGCGCCGACCGAGGTGACCCCGTAGTCGATCATGTAGGGGAAGACGTTCTTGTAGAGCATCAGGGCGGTCAGGTCGAACCCGACGAAGTCCTGGTCCCAGCTGCTCAGATAGCTGCTCACCGCGATCCGCAACTTCGAGGCGGCCGGGGCCCCGCCGGGGGCGGTGCTCGCCGCGGGCGCGGTGGATCCGCCGCCGCCCGTGGTGCCGGCGGCGCACCCGGTCGCCAGGAGGAGGGCGACCCCGCTGCCGAGCTGCAGGACCGAGCGGCGGGACAGCGCCGGGGATCCCGGACCGTTGGGACGAGAGAAGCCGGGCACGGCAGTCCTCCAGGGGGCCACGAGGGATAGGCCGTGAGGGGACGGTCCACCCGACCTACATGTGGCATTTGTTCTATCAGACCTGAGTTTGGTGAACAAGTGATCAATCTCTGTTCACGAACGGGACCGGTGCTTAAAAAGCGGCAGGACAGCATGGAGATCATGCCCAACAGGCATGTTCACTGAATTTCACAAGACCGTCGCCCACATGTGACCGGCATCCCGTACCGTATCGGCAGAATCGCTTCCGCCAAGCAGACGAACCCGCCCTGGGGGGCGACAGGACCGCTTTCCGCCTGTACACCGCGACCAGCGGAAAAGATCTTAGTGCGGTACTACCGTGTCACCATGGCCGCGCAGGAGACCATCAGCGTAACCGTCGATCGCGATCTGCTCGACCACGCCAGGCAGCGGGTCGGCACCGGCTCACTGTCCGCCTACGTCAACGAGGCCCTCGCCCTGAAAGTCCAGCGGGAGCGCCATCGCCGCGCACTCTGGAACACGAAGGCCGCTGACGCCGACCCCGATCGCGTCGCCCGGATGACGGCCCATATGGAGAGCCGGGCCGAGCGCGACCGGTGACCGACCACCTCAGCCGACGTGGTGCTCCCCATCCTCACTCTCGACCGGGTCAGCGGGGAAGGTCCCTCCCGCACCCTCGACGAGCCACTACACATCCGGGAGATCGCCGACCCCGACCAATGGATGTCGCTTTCTTGTGATGCCGGAGCCCCAGGCCCGTTCAGCGGCCTCGATTGCAGGCTGACAGGTCAGATCACGTTGTCGAACCTGCCACGCTTCAATTCGTCGAGGAAGGTGCGCCACTCCGTGGGGGCGAAGGTCAGGATTCCACCATCGGGGTTCTTGGAGTCTCGGACCAGGTATAGCCGGCTCGCATCGGGCTCGTAGCCACTGGAGTCGCTGACGACGGCAACCTGGACGCAGTCGGCGCCGTTGGCGCTCAGACTGCTGGTTCGCCACACGACGTGAGAGTGCTCAGGCATCCGGTGACTCCTTCCGTCGAATCGATGATCACAGTTCGTCGGCCACGGCGGCGATGAAGGAGAAAGACTCCTCGACCTCGTATGCGGTCGCACGAAGGTGATCAAATGCAAGTGTATAGCGGTGAACGTCCCTTTCGTCTTCCACCCAGAGGTTGCCGGTGAGCGTCTCGACGTACACAACGTCATCGTCGTAGCGGGCCGGAAAGCTGAGGATGGAGAAGGTGCCCGCCGTTGCGGGATGGGTGCCGGAGGTGAAGGGCAGCACCTGAACGGTGACGTTCGCGGTTCGGCTCAGTTTCATCAGGTGATGGCACTGGGCTCGCATGTCCTCGGGAGAGCCGACTCTGTTTCGCAGGGCGGCTTCGCTCAGGATGATCCAGTAGTTGAGAGGGGATGCTGCTCGGCTGAGGAGTTGCTGGCGGGTCTTGCGAGCCTCCACGCGGCGTTCGACCTCGCCTCGGGGCAGGAGGTCCATGAGTCCGGCGCGGATGACGGAGCGTGCGTACTCGTCAGTTTGGAGCATCCCGGGAATGATCTGCGCGGAGAAGCCGCGAATTGACGCGGCTTCGGCTTCGAGGGCGATGTAGGAGGCGAGTTCGGTGGGCAGGGTGTCGCCGTAGGCGTCCCACCATCCTTTGAGGCGTGCGTTGCGTGCCAGATCGACGAGGGCCTGTCGTCTGTCATCAGCGACCGCGTAGAGGTCGAGAAGTACCTGCAGGTCCTTGGGCTGGACGCGTCTGCGGGCGGTTTCGTAACGGCTGAGCTTGGAGGGGTCCCAGCCCAGTTGCCTGGCCGCCTGGTCGCCGGTGAGACCTGTCACCTCGCGTAGGCGTCGCAACTCACCCGCGAGTCTGCGGGTTCGTATGGTGGCCGGTTGCTCGGCGCTCACGGTGATTCCCCCTGCGTTGAGATCGCTTCAGTCTGCCGTCACCGAGGGTGGCGGGCAAGCAAGACTGAAGATCCTTTCTGGCATTCATGTTGTCAATATTGCCAATCGTATTGCCGACTGCTTCGGGTTGCCCACATGATGGCGGTGCACCAAGCGTGGATCGGGCCACGCCCCAGGTGAGAGCCCCAGGGCGTCTACACCTGCGATCTCGCAGCGCCACCACGCTGACGATCACACCCGTGGAATCCGCCTATGTCAGCGAACTCGGGAGCCGAGCCATGGACGTGCGTGATCCGCAACAAGTGCAGTACATCCACCTGGTACGGCTCGGCTGGGACCTGCGGGTTCTTGGGGTGTCCACCTCGGTGGTCGTCCCCGCCGCCGGGGTGCCGGTGCTGGAGATCATGTCTCCCAGCGGGGTCCGGGTCCGGATCCAGGTCACCCGTCGTGCCTGCGGCTGGGTCTTCGTCTGGCGTCCCTGGTGGTCGGTGACCTGGCGGCGCGACTGGATCTGGGCCGAGGCCGACAACGCGGCCGACATGATCGCATCGGCGGTGACCGCGTGAGCGCGCGGGAACATGCTGGCCGCAGCGCGATGATCAAGTGTTGGAGCGCGCTGCACGTCGTGGGTCAACGCGACTTTCCCGGCATCGCACAGTCGGCGGGAGTAGCCCGCAAGTGGGTGCTGGAACTCCTGAGCGACCACGCGGCCACTGAGACACTGGAAACGCTCGAACTACTGGTCAGCGAGGTGGTCACCAACGCCGTCCTGCACAGCGACTCGGCCAAGGCCAACGGGCTGGTCACGGTCCGTGTGGACCTTGGCAGCAGCCTGATCCACGTCGAGGTGATCGACGACGGCTCGGCCACCAGCGTTCCCGTGATTCGAACAGCCGACAACGACAATCTCAGCGGACGCGGTCTGGGCTGGGTGAACACCCTGGCCAGCGCGTGGGGCAGCAGCCATGACGACAAAGCGGGCGGAGCTGTCTGGTTCCAACTCGCAACCGGTCACCCCTCAGGACACGATCCCCTTTCCTCCCACTGAAGACGGTCGGCGAGGTTACAGCGGTCTCCATGTTCGAGATGCGCACGCAAAGACGGAAACGCCACCGCTCATGTGTCCCGTCAGTGAGGTGATCTCAGCAAGATCAACTCGGGCAGTTGGTGCTTGATGTCGTCAGAATGGCGTCGGCTGACATGAACCGGGATGGATCGCGATGCCCC
>NZ_JBFAOJ010000164.1:0-10860 GCF_040675205.1 Streptosporangium sp. NPDC049644
GAGCGGCTGGCCGCTGAGGACGTGCGGGTGCGGCGGATCGCGGTGGATTATGCCTCGCATTCGGCGCAGGTGGATCTGATCGGTGAGGAGCTGGCTCAGGTGCTGGCGGGGGTGAGCCCGGGTGCGGTGCGGGTGCCGATGCTGTCGACGGTGACCGGTGAGTGGGTGGAGGGTCCGGAGTTGGAGGCCGGGTATTGGTGTGAGAACCTGCGGCGCACGGTGGCCTTCGCCCCGGCCGTGGGGCAGTTGCTGGAGCAGCGGTATCGGGTGTTCGTGGAGGTGAGCCCGCATCCGGTGCTGACGGTCGGCATCGGCGAGTGTGTGGACGAGACCGACGCCGTCACGGTGATTGCCGGGACGCTGCGGCGCGATGAGGGCGGCCTGGAGCGGGTGCTGACTTCGGCGGCCGAGCTGTTCGTGCGCGGTGTGGCGGTCGACTGGCAGGCCGTCTTCCCAGGCGCGCGCCGGCTCGATCTGCCCACGTACGCCTTCCAGCACCAGCGGTTCTGGCCGAACGCGCGGCAGAGCAGTGATGCCCGTGTTCTGGGCCTGGCCGCGCCGAGGCATCCGCTGCTGGGTGCGGTGATGCCTCGGGCCGACTCTGATGGGGTGGTGCTGACCGGACGGTTGTCATCGGCGTCGCATTCGTGGCTGGCCGATTACGTGGTGGCGGGCTCTGTGGTGGTTCCGGGCACCGCGTTCGTGGAGCTGGCGGTGCGGGCCGGTGACCAGGTCGGCTGTGACCTGGTGGAGGAGCTGACGCTGACCGCGCCGCTGGTGCTGGGCGAGGATGACGCGGTGGCGGTGCAGGTGTGGGTGGGCGCTGCGGAGGAGTCGGGCAGCCGGTCGGTGAGTGTGTACTCACGGTTGGCGGATGCGGCTGAGGAGGTGCCGTGGGTGCGGCACGCGACCGGCACGCTCAGTACGGGTACCTTGCCTGCCGTGCCGTTCGATGCGGCGGTGTGGCCCCCGGCCGGCGCGACCGCGATCGAACTGGAGGGGCTGTATGACGAGTTGGCCACCCGAGGGCTGGAGTACGGTCCGGCGTTCCAGGGGTTGCGGGCAGCCTGGCGGCGCGATGGTGAGATCTTCGCCGAGGTGAGGTTGCCCGAGCGGGTCAGCGAGGCGGATTCGTTCGGGGTGCATCCGGCTCTGTTGGACGCGGCGTTGCACGCGGTGAGCTTCATCGGGCTGGACGCCGCAGCGGGTACGCGGTTGCCGTTCTCCTGGGATGAGGTGTGCCTGCACGCGGCGGGGGCCTCGGTGCTGCGGGTGCGGCTGACCAAGACCGGCGGCGACGCGGTCTCGCTGAACGCGATGGATGCGACGGGTGCGCCGGTGCTGTCGGCGCGGTCGGTGGTGCTGCGGCCGATTTCCACCGAGCAGCTGACGATCTCCGACGGTCGCGGGGCAGGGCAGGACACGCTGTTCCGGGTTGAATGGGCCGCGGCAGGCGGGCTACCCGAAGCCGACCGGGTGCCGGTGGCGGTACTCGGTCCGGACACGCTGGGTATCGCGGCGGCGTTGCGGGCGGCCGGGGACGTGGTGCCGGTGCATGCGGATCTGCCCGCGCTGGCTGAGGCGGGTCCGGTCCCGGCCGTGGTGCTGGCGGAGGTGGTTTCCGAGTCCGCGGCCGGGGTGGTGGAGTCGGCGCATGCGCTGACCGCCCACGTGCTGCACCTGCTGCAGCGATGGCTGGCCGAGGAGCGGTACGCCGATTCGCGCCTGGTGTTCGTCACCCGAGGCGCGGTCGCGACCGATGCCGGTGAGGTGGTGGCTGATCTTCCGGCCGCTGGGGTGTGGGGGTTGCTCCGTAGTGCTCAGTCGGAGAACCCGGGCCGGTTCGTGCTGGTCGACATGGATCAGGACCAGGACCAGGCCTCGCTGTCGGCCCTGCTTGATGCACTGCCCGGGGTGCTGACCTCGGGTGAGCCGCAGACGGCGGTGCGCGAGGGTGAGGTGCGGGTGCCGCGCTTGGCGCGGGTGGCATCCGGTGACGTCCCGGCCGAGGTTCCCGCTGATGACGCCGGCCGGGTCTGGGATCCGGAGGGCACGGTGTTGGTCACCGGTGGTACCGGTGGTCTGGGTGCGTTGTTCGCGCGGCATGTGGTGGCCGAGCGTGGGGTGCGGCGTCTGCTGCTGGCCAGCCGCAGGGGTCTGGAGGCTCCGGGGGCGCTGGAGTTGCGGGCCGAGCTGATCGCGCACGGGGTCGAGGTCGAGATCGCCGCCTGTGACATGGCCGATCGGGATCAGGTGGCGGCCCTGCTGGCCGGGGTGGATGCCGGGCATCCGTTGACGGCGGTCATTCACACCGCCGGTGTGCTGGCCGACGGCACGATTCCGTCGCTGACGCCGGAGCGGTTGGAGACGGTGTTGCGGCCGAAGGTGGACGCGGCCTGGCATCTGCACGAGCTGACCCAGGGCCTGGACCTGGCCGGGTTCGTGGTGTTCTCCTCGATGGCGGGGGTGATGGGCAACGCCGGGCAGGGTAACTACGCGGCGGCGAACGCGTTCCTCGATGCGCTGGTTCAGCTGCGCCGGGCCGAAGGGCTGCCGGGGTTGTCGCTGGCGTGGGGCTTGTGGGAGCAGGAGACCGGGATGACCGGGGGGCTCGGGGCGATCGATCTGCGGCGGATGGCGCGGGCGGGGATGCCGGTGCTGTCGGCCGAGCAGGGGCTCGCGGCGTTCGAGCTGGCGGCCGCGTCGGATCACGCGGCGGTGGTGGTGGTGCGGTTGGAGCTGTCGGTGCTGCGCACGTTCCCCGAGGTGCCGCATCTGATGCGCGGCCTGGTGCGCTCGGGGCGTCGCCTGGCGGTCTCCGCCTCGGTGGGCGGGGATTCGGAGCTGGTGCGGCGGTTGGCGGGGCTGGAGGAGGCCGAGCAGGTTCGGCTGGTGGTGGAGCTGGTGCGGGCGCAGGCGGCGGTGGTGCTGGGGCACGCCTCGGGAGAGGACGTCCAGCCCGGACGGGAGTTCCGTGAGCTGGGTTTCGACTCCCTGACCGCGGTGGACCTGCGCAACCGGCTCAACGCCGCCACCGGGTTGCGGTTGCCGGCGACGCTGGTGTTCGACTATCCGACGCCGACCGTGCTGGCGCGGTTCCTGGTGCCGGAGCTGCTGGGCCGGCAGGACCAGGCCGTCGGGTCCGATGTGGTGACCAGGGCGAGGACGTCGGTGGCGGACGACCCGGTGGTGATCGTGGGGATGAGTTGCCGGTTCCCCGGTGGGGTGAACTCGCCGGAGGAGCTGTGGCGGTTGCTCTCCGAGGGGCAGGACGCGATCTCGCCGGTTCCGGCTGATCGGGGTTGGGATACGGGATTGTTGTCGGGGACGGGTCTCGATGTTCAGGGTGGGTTCCTGGCGGATGTGGCGGGGTTCGACGCGGGGTTCTTCGGGATCTCGCCGCGTGAGGCGCTGGCGATGGACCCGCAGCAGCGGCTGCTGCTGGAAGGGGCGTGGGAGGCGATCGAGCGGGCCGGGATCGATCCGGTCTCGCTGAAGGGCAGCTCCACCGGGGTGTTCGTGGGCACCAACGGCCAGGACTACACGAGCCTGATCATAAGTACTCAGACGGATGTGCAAGGCCATGGCGTCACCGGCCTCGCGGCCAGCGTGCTGTCGGGCCGTCTGTCCTACATGCTGGGCTTGGAGGGTCCGGCGATGACGGTGGACACGGCGTGCTCGTCGTCGCTGGTGGCGCTGCACCTTGCGGCACAGGCGCTGCGGTCGGGCGAGTGTGGCCTGGCGCTGGCGGGCGGTACGACGGTAATGGCATCACCGTTGGGGTTCATCGGCTTCAATGCGCAGGGCGGGATAGCAGCCGATGGGCGGTCCAAGGCGTTCTCCGACAGCGCGGACGGTACTGGCTGGTCTGAGGGTGTGGGCATGCTGGTGCTGGAGCGGTTGTCGGACGCGCGCCGCAACGGTCACCAGGTGCTCGCGGTGGTGCGGGGTTCGGCGGTCAACCAGGACGGTGCGTCGAACGGGTTGACAGCGCCGAACGGTCCGTCGCAGCAGCGGGTGATCCGTCAGGCGCTGGCCGGGGCCGGGCTCTCGGCGTCCGAGGTGGACGCGGTGGAGGCGCACGGCACGGGTACCAAGTTGGGTGACCCGATCGAGGCCCAGGCGCTGCTGGCCACCTACGGGCAGAACCGGGACGAGGATCGGCCGCTGCTGCTGGGCGCGATCAAGTCGAACCTCGGGCACACCCAGGCCGCCGCCGGTGTGGCGGGTGTGATCAAGATGGTGCTGGCTCTCCGGCATGGGGTGCTGCCCAGGACGCTGCACGTGGATGAGCCGTCGTCGCATGTGGACTGGGCCTCGGGTGCGGTGAAGCTGCTGACCGAGTCAGCGGAATGGCCGGAGACCGGTCGTCCGCGTCGGGCGGGGGTGTCGTCGTTCGGGATCAGTGGCACCAACGCGCACGTGATTCTTGAACAAGGGCCGGAAGCGCCGGAAGAGGACGCTCCGCAGGATCGGGGCCCTGCGGTGGGTGTGGTGCCGGTGCTGGTGTCGGCGAAGACAGGTCAGGCGTTGCGGGCGCAGGCCGGGCGGCTGGCGTCGGTCCTGGCCGATGAGCCTGGTCCGGGTCTGGCCGATGCCGCGTTCTCGCTGGCCACGACGCGGTCGGTGTTCGAGCATCGGGCGGTGGTGCTGGCCGATGGTCGTGATGGTGTGCTGGCCGGGCTGGGCGCGCTGGCCGAGGATCGGCCAAGCGCGGGTGTGGTGGCCGGGGTGGCCGCGACGGAGCCGCAGCTGGCGGTGTTGTTCACCGGTCAGGGCAGTCAGCGGGTGGGGATGGGCCGGGAGTTGTATGAGCGCTTCCCGGTGTTCGCGCAGGCGTTGGACGAGGTGATCACCGAGTTCGAGCCGCTGCTCGATGGATCGCTGCGCGAGGTGTTGTTCGCCGAGCCGGGCAGTGAGCAGGCGGAGTTGCTGGATCGGACCGGGTGGGCGCAGCCGGCGTTGTTCGCGGTGGAGACGGCGCTGTTCCGGCTGGTGTCCTCGTGGGGGGTGCGGCCGGACGTGCTGGCGGGGCATTCGATCGGGGAGATCACCGCTGCTCACGTGGCGGGGGTGCTGTCGCTGGCTGACGCGTGTGCGTTGGTGACGGGGCGGGCGCGGTTGATGCAGGCGTTGCCCGCGGGTGGGGCGATGGTGGCGGTGCAGTCCTCTGAGGAGGAGGTCGCCGAGTTGCTGGCCGGGCGGGAGAAGGAGGTGTCGGTCGCCGCCGTGAACGGCCCGTCCTCGGTGGTGATCTCCGGTACCGAAGAGGCTGTGCTGGAGGTGGCCACCGCGTTGGAGGAGCGCGGGGTGCGCACGAGGCGGTTGCGGGTGTCGCACGCCTTCCACTCGCCGCTGATGGAGCCGATGCTGGAGGACTTCCGCACGCTGGCGAGCAGGCTCACCTACCGTGCGCCGAGGACTCCGATCGTGTCCACGCTGACCGGGCGGGCGGCCGACGCAGAGCAGCTGTGCTCGCCGGAGTACTGGGTGGAGCAGGTCCGCGGCGCGGTCCGCTTCGCCGACGGCGTTCGTACCCTGCGTGCGCGGGGTGTGCGGGCGTATCTGGAGCTCGGGCCCGACGGGGTGCTGACCGCCATGGCTCAGGACACGCTGACGGCGGACCCGGAGACGCATGTGCACGAGTTGCCCACGGTGCTGGTGCCGGTGCTGCGCAAGGGCCGGGACGAGCACGGGGCGGTGATGACGGCGCTGGCCCAGCTCCATGTGTACGGGGTGCCGGTCGACTGGCGATCGGTGCTGCCGGGTGGACGCCGGGTCGACCTGCCCACCTATCCCTTCGAGCATCGGCGGTTCTGGCCCGAGGGCAGTGCCGGTGCGGGGAATGTTGCGGCGGCAGGGCTGGCCACAACGGATCATCCGCTGCTGGGCGCCGCGGTCGGGCTGGCCGATTCCGACGGGGTCGTACTGACGGGACGGTTGTCGCTCTCGTCGCATCCGTGGCTGGCCGATCACGTGGTGGCGGGGTCGGTGGTGGTGCCGGGTTCGGCGTTCGTGGAGCTGGCGGTGCGTGCCGGTGACCAGGTCGGCTGCGACCTGGTCGAGGAGCTGACCCTGGACGCGCCATTGGTGCTGGGCGAGCGGGGCACGGTCGCGCTGCAGGTGTCGGTGGGGGCTCCGCAGGAGTCGGGCCGTCGGAGTGTGAGTGTGTATGCCCGTTCGGCGGAGGCGGCCGAGGAGGTGGCGTGGGTGCGGCACGCCACCGGCACGCTCGCGACCGGGGTGGCGGAGGCGGTGCCGTTTGATGCGGCGGTGTGGCCGCCGGCCGGGGCGACCGTGATCGAGGTGGAGGGGTTGTACGAGGAACTGGCCGAGGACGGTTTCGCCTATGGTCCGGTGTTCCAGGGGTTGCGGGGAGTCTGGCGCGGTGCCGACGGTGAGGTGTTCGCCGAGGTCGGGTTGCCGGAGCAGGTGGTGTCGAGTGCGGGTTCGTTCGGGGTGCATCCGGCGTTGCTGGATGCGGCGTTGCACGCGGTGGCCTTCGCTGATCTGGACGATTCCGAGGGCGGTTTGTCGCCGTCATCCTGGGGCGGGGTGTGTCTGCACGCGGGTGGGGCGTCGGTGTTGCGGGTGCGGTTGGTCAGGACGGGGCCGGATGCGGTGTCGCTGAGTGCGGTGGATGTTGCCGGTGGGCCGGTGGTGTCGGCGCGGTCGGTGGTGTTGCGGCCGGTCGCGGTCGAGCAGCTGAGGGTCTCCGAGGGTGTGGGGGCTGGCTGGGAGTCGTTGTTCGGGGTGGAGTGGGCACCGGTGGGTGTTGTGGCGGAGGTCGGCCAGGCGTCGATGTCGGTGGCGGTGCTCGGTGCGGATGCGTTGGGTATCGCGGCGGCGTTGCGGGCGGCCGGGGACGTGGTGCCGGTGCATGCGGATCTGCCTGCGCTGGCTGAGGCGGGTCCGGTCCCTGCGGTGGTGCTCGCGGAGGTGGTCTCGGATCCGGTGAGCGGGGTGGTGGGGTCGGCGCATGCGCTGACCGCTCGGGTACTGGAGTTGTTGCAGGGCTGGCTGGCCGAGGAGCGGTTCGCCGAGTCGCGGCTGGTGTTCCTTACCCGGGGTGCGGTCGCGGCGGGCGACGGCGGGGTGGTGACCGATCTGGGGGCCGCGGCGGTGTGGGGTCTGGTGCGTAGTGCGCAGTCGGAGAACCCGAGCCGGTTCCTGCTGATCGACGTGGATGGGGAATCCCCGCTGTCAGGGCTGGCGGGAATGTCGATGTCCGAGGAGCCGCAGATGGCGGTGCGTGAAGGAGACATTCTGGTGCCGCGCCTGGCACGGATACTGCCAGGGGATGTCGTGGTAGATGAGTTCGGTGACAACTCCGGTGAGGACGGTGGCCGTTCCTGGGATCCGGCGGGGACGGTGTTGATCACTGGTGGTACCGGTGGTCTGGGCGCGCTGTTCGCGCGGCATGTGGTGGCCGAGCGTGGGGTGCGGCACCTGCTGCTGACCAGCCGCCGGGGCCTGGACGCTCCGGGCGCGCTGGAGCTGCGGGCCGAGCTGATCGCGCACGGCGTCGAGGTCGAGATCGCCGCCTGTGACATGGCCGATCGGGATCAGGTGGCGGCCCTGCTGGCGCGGGTCCCGGCCGCTCATCCGCTGACCGCGGTGATCCACACCGCCGGTGTGCTGGCCGACGGCACGATTCCGTCGCTGTCGGCGGAGGGGCTGGGTGCGGTGTTGCGGCCGAAGGTGGACGCGGCCTGGCATCTGCACGAGCTCACTCAGAACGCGAACCTCGCGGCGTTCGTGATGTTCTCCTCGCTCGCGGGTGTGGTGGGAGCGCCCGGTCAGGGCAACTACGCGGCGGCGAATGTGTTCTTGGACGCGCTGGCCCAGCTGCGCCGGGCCGAAGGGCTGACGGGGCTGTCGCTGGCGTGGGGTGCCTGGGCTCAGGACGCGGGAATGACCGGCACGCTGAGTGAGATCGAGATGCGGCGGATCAACCGGACGGGGATACCGGCGTTGTCGGCCGAGCAGGGGCTCGCGGCGTTCGAGGCCGCGGCCGGGTCGGGCCGGGCGGTGGTGGTGCCGGTACGGCTGGAGCTGTCGGTGCTGCGGGCGATGGGCGAGGTGCCGCATCTGATGCGGGGTCTGGTGCGCGCGGGGCGCCGGTCGGCGGTCTCGGCTCTGGCGGGTGGGGAAGCGGAGCTGGTGCGGCGGCTTGCCGGGTTGGAGCAGGCCGAGCAGGTACAGCTGGTGATGGAACTGGTGTGTGCTCAGGCGGCCGTGGTGCTGGGGCACGAGTCGGTGGACGCGATCCAGCCGGGACGGGAGTTCCGCGAGCTGGGCTTCGACTCCCTCACCACCGTGGAGCTGCGCAACCGGCTGAACGCGGCGACGGGGCTGCGGCTGCCGGCGACCCTCATCTTCGACTACCCCACTCCTGCCAGCCTCGCCGAATACCTCCTGGAGGAAATCGCGCCCGGAGCGAACAAGGCCACGGAGTTGTCGTTGCTGGCCGATCTCAACCGGTTCGAGACCGCTCTTTCCGATACCGCGCTCGACGAGCTCGCCCGGAACGGCATCGTCACCCGGCTGCGGCAGCTACTGGCGAAGATGAGCGAGAGCAGCACGGAAACTAGTGAAATCGCTGTCGCGGACGTGCTCAACTCGGCGAGTACCAAGGACATCCTCGGCTTCATCGAAAACGAACTGGGCCGCCTCAAAGACCTGTGATGTCCCGGCTCATACGCGAATACCCTGGAGGGCTTCTCCCATGTCGGAAGACCTGAAGCTCGTTGACTACCTGAAGTCGGTCGCCACCGATCTGCACGAGACCCGTCGACGGCTCGAAGAGGCGGAGTCGGGCAAGCGTGAGCCGATCGCCATCGTGTCGATGTCATGCCGCTTTCCAGGTGGAGTCGCCTCTCCTGAAGATTTGTGGCGGTTGCTGGCTGAAGGTGAGGATGCGATCTCGCCGTTTCCGGCCGATCGGGGCTGGGATCTGGGGATGTCGTCAGGGCTGGGATCCGACGGCGGGGGTGGTGGCGCGGTCCAGGGCGGGTTCCTGGCGGATGTGGCGGGGTTCGACGCGGGGTTCTTCGGGATCTCGCCGCGTGAGGCGCTGGCGATGGACCCGCAGCAGCGCCTGCTGCTGGAGACGACCTGGGAGGCGATCGAGCGGGCCGGGATCGACCCGGTCTCGCTGAAGGGCAGCTCCACCGGGGTGTTCGTGGGCACCAACGGCCAGGACTACATGAATCTGATCATGAGCACTCGGGTGGATCTTCAGGGCCATGGCGTCACCGGTCTGGGAGCCAGCGTGCTGTCGGGTCGCCTGTCCTACACGCTGGGCCTGGAGGGCCCGGCGGTCACGGTGGACACCGCGTGCTCGTCGTCGCTGGTGACATTGCACCTTGCGGCGCAGGCGCTGCGGCAGGGGGAGTGCTCGCTGGCGCTGGCCGGCGGTATCACGGTGATGACGTCGCCGATGGTGTTCATCGGCTTCAGCGCGCAGGGCGGGATGGCGCCCGATGGGCGGTGCAAGGCGTTCTCCGACGCCGCGGACGGTACCAGCTGGTCCGAGGGTGTGGGCATGTTGGTGCTTGAGCGGTTGTCGGACGCCCGCCGCAACGGTCATCAGGTACTCGCGGTGGTGCGCGGGTCGGCGGTGAACCAGGACGGTGCGTCCAACGGCTTGACGGCGCCGAACGGTCCTTCTCAGCGGCGGGTGATCCGCCAGGCGCTGGCCGGTGCGGGGTTGTCGTCGTCCGAGGTGGACGCGGTGGAGGCGCACGGGACCGGCACGGTTCTGGGTGACCCGATCGAGGCGCAGGCGCTGCTGGCCACCTATGGGCAGGACCGGGACGAGGGGCGGCCGCTGCTGCTGGGGGGGATCAAGTCGAACCTCGGTCACACGCAGGCGGCGGCCGGTGTGGCCGGTGTGATCAAGATGGTGCTGGCGATGCGGCACGGGGTGCTGCCCAAGACGTTGCACGTGGACGCGCCGTCGTCGCATGTGGACTGGTCGGCGGGTGCGGTGGAGCTGCTGACCGAGTCGGCCGAGTGGCCGAAGACGGGTCGTCCGCGCCGGGCGGGCGTGTCGTCGTTCGGGGTCAGCGGCACCAACGCCCACGTGATTCTCGAACAGGGTCCGGAAACGCCGGAGGGAGAAGACGCTCCGCAGGAACGGGTGCCGGCCGCCGACGTGGTGAGCGGCGTGATTCCGCTGCTGGTATCGGGCCGTACGGGTGAGGCGTTGCGGGCGCAGGCCGAGCGGCTGGTCTCGCATGTGGAGGGCCATCACGAGGTGGCCCTGGTGGATACGGCGTTCTCGCTGGTGGTGTCGCGGTCGGTGTTCGAGCACCGTGCGGTGGTGGTGGGCGAGGATCGCAAGGGTCTGCTGGCGGGGCTGGCGGCGGTGGCTTCCGGTGAGCCCACGGCGGGTGTGATTCAAGGTGTGGCCGATGTCGTTGGGAAGTCGGTGTGGGTGTTCCCGGGGCAGGGGGCGCAGTGGGCGGGCATGGGTGCGCGGCTGCTGGAGGAGTCGGCGGTGTTCGCCGGGCGGATGGCGGAGTGCGCGGCGGAGCTGGAGCCGTTCGTGGACTGGTCGTTGCTGGATGTGGTGCGTCAGGTGGAGGGTGCGCCTTCGCTGGATCGGGTGGATGTGGTGCAGCCGACCTCGTTCGCGGTGATGGTGTCGCTGGCGGCGGTGTGGGAGTCGTTGGGGGTGCGGCCGGATGCGGTGGTGGGTCATTCCCAGGGGGAGATCGCTGCGGCGGTGGTGGCCGGTGGGTTGTCGTTGCAGGACGGCGCCCGGGTGGTGGCGTTGCGCAGCCGGTTGATCGGTGAGCGGTTGGCGGGGTTGGGGGCGATGGCGTCGGTGGCGTTGCCGGTGGAGCGGGTCGC
>NZ_JBFAOJ010000165.1:0-10752 GCF_040675205.1 Streptosporangium sp. NPDC049644
GAAGGATTACGAAGTGGCCGTCTCTTGTCACATGGATCTCACCCGTGCCAGCACCAGGGCTTGATCACCCGCACACCATCTCCCAGGACGTGAACAACGCCGGTGGGTTAGGGCAGGACCGCGCACAGAGCGGTTAGGTGCACCGTGACGGGATAGCTGTTGGGATTAGTGGCCCGATAGCCCCAGGTGTTGTCCAGCTCGCCGTTCGTCGTTGACAAGCCCATGTAACCCACCAGCATGGAGTCTTCGAGGTACCAATGATCGGCGCGCCCGTAGGCGTACCCTCCGCTGATGGGCTTCTTGCCCGCAGGGCAGGCCACTGAGGCGCTTCCCTGTCTGAGAGCGGGGATCGTGACCTGGTTCTCGACCACCTCCACTCCGGAGATGCCCGCCTCGCCCTTCGGCCCGGCCGGTCCCGCCGGGCCCGATGGTCCGGCAACTCCTTGCGGCCCGGCCGTGTTCCAGGAGATCTCCTTCTCCCCGTCCAGACACCCCTGCTGGCCGGGGGTGGGGCTACCGGTGGGAAGCGCGGCGAGCGACTGCGGAAGCGTCGAAGTGGGGGCGGGGGTTGAGCTCTGCGGGATCCGCACCGTGCCGTTACGGTTCACGCATGCGGTGATCACTTCGCTTTCGGCCACTTCGGCGGCGACCGCCACCCCGGCCCCTCCAATGATCAGGCCGAACAGCGTGCCGATCACCACACCGCGTTTACTTCCGCTCATCACTCAGTCTCCTTGCCAGGCGCCGGCCCTCCGCCACCGCTCTGAAACCAAGATCCTAAGAAAGTGCCTTGGAGTTTTCTTGGTGTAGATCGTCATGTGCTGCTGTGAGCTGCGTTCATGCAACCGCGACGCGGCGGGTTTCAAGCCACCTCAAGGCCCTCCACTCGGGTCGGCGCCACCAGGGGAGCTGCGCCCAGGTCCTGGGTCCTGGAGCTATGGCGACGATGGAGGGCTCAGGGAACTGTGGGGTTGTTCCTTGGGAGACGCGTGTCTCTCCGACACGGCGCGGGGCCGATGCCGTAAGGACCGGCGAGACATGGGAAACGCTCGACCGGCCGAGCCTTCAATCGTCGAGGTAGCGCAGGATGGCCAGCACCCTGCGGCTGTAGCCGGGGTCGCGGGGTAGGTCGAGCTTGTCCATGATGGCGTTGATGTGCTTTTCGACGGTGCTGAGCGACACGTGCAGGCGTTCGGCGATCGCCGCGTTGACGTAGCCCTGTGCGAGGTGTCGCAGCACCTCCGCCTCGCGCCGGCTCAGCCTGCTCAACGGGTCGGCGTGGGTGGTGCGGGCGAGCAGCTGGCGGACCACCTCCGGGTCGAAGACCGTGCCGCCGGCGCGTATCCGCTCCAGCGAGTCCAGGAAGTCGGCGACCTCCGAGACCCGGTCCTTGAGCAGGTAGCCCAGCCCTTCGGTGTTCCCCGCCAGAAGCGTGGCCGCGTACGTCTTCTCCACGTACTGGGACAGCACGAGGACCCCGACGTCCGGCCGGTGCTCGCGGATCTCCAGTGCCGCCCGCAGCCCCTCGTCGGTGTGCGTGGGGGGCATGCGCACGTCGATCACGGCCACGTCGGGCGGCTGATGCCGGATGGCGTCGAGTAGCGCCCGCGCGTCACCGACGGCGGCGAGGATCTCGTGCCCGGCGTCGGTGAGCAGCCGGATCAGGCCCTCGCGGAGCAGCACGGAGTCGTCGGCCAGGATCAGTCGCACGGTGTGCCCTTCGGCAGCGTTGCGACGATCTTGGTGGGGCCGCCTTCCGGGCTGTCGACGGTGAACACCCCGTCGAGCGCCAGGACCCGCCTGGCCAGCCCGGAGAGCCCTCCCCCCGAGGGGTCCGCGCCGCCCCTGCCGTCGTCCGAGATCGCCACGCTCACCGTCCGCTCGTCCTCTGTCAGCATGACCAGGATGTCACGGGCTCCCGCGTGCTTGATCGCGTTGGTGATCGCCTCGCGGGCGGTGAAGTACAGGGCGGTCTCGACCTCGGAGACGGGTCGGTCGGCCAGCCCGTAGTGCACGGTCACCGGCATGCTCGACCGCTCGGCGATGCCCGCGAGCGCGGCGCGCAGGCCCAGTTCGTCGAGTGCGGTCGGATAGATCCGCCAGGCCACGCTGCGTAGCTCGTCGAGGAGCCGGCGCGACTCGGTGTAGGCCTGGCCCACCAGCTCGGCGGTCCTGGCCTGGTCGGGGCTGTGCCGGGCACGGCCGAGCAGCATGGCCAGCGCCACCCCCCGCTGCTGCACGCCGTCGTGCAGGTCGCGCTCGATCCTGCGCCGTTCGTCGTCGACGGCCCGGATGATGCCCGCGCGGGTCGCGGTCAGTTCGGCGATGCGCCTGCGCATCAGTTCCTGCCTGCCCGGTCCGAGGAAGTGGTCGGCCAGCCGCCGTTCGGCCGCTCCCACGGCGAGGACCCCGACCGTCACCAGGGCCAGCAGTGCCCCCGCGCCGGTCAGCCCGAGGATCCCGCCGGTGGTGACCAGCTTCACGCCGGGCAGGTTCACCGGCACCGCCTCGGACTCGCCCCAGAGCAGATCCCACAGCCCTCCGAACAGGAGCAGGCCGCCAAGGAACAGACCCGCCGCGCAGCCGTACCCGCCCAGCACGCCCAGCGCGGCGCGGGCGGCGAGAAAGCCGTAGCCGCCGGCCGCCCGCGTCGTGTCGTGGCCCAGCCACCTGGCCAGCCGGGCCCGTTCGAGTGCCGTCAGCCGGGCCAGGCCCCGGTCGGCGGCGGGCCGCGTGGCCGCGACCAGGGAGGCCGGCCAGGCCAGGCAGAGGAAGGCCAGCTCGACGACCCCGAGTACCATGCCCGCGAGTACCCCCACCAGGGTGCGCGCGGCGCGGTTGCCTGACACGGCCCGAAGTCTAGGCGTCACGCCGGCGCAGCACGACATGGCCGGCCGCCACCGCCGCCACCGTCCATGCCAGCAGCCAGAGGAGACCTTCTCCCGCCCCGTAGGGCATCGGGCCGCCGGTCAGGTTGTCGGTGCTGCCCATGAAGGCCAGGCCGGCGA
The DNA here is from genome assembly GCF_040675205.1 of Streptosporangium sp. NPDC049644. Lineage (NCBI taxonomy): Bacteria > Bacillati > Actinomycetota > Actinomycetes > Streptosporangiales > Streptosporangiaceae > Streptosporangium > Streptosporangium sp. NPDC049644. The sequence goes on from NZ_JBFAOJ010000165.1 coordinate 3,009, forward strand.
AGAGCGGCATGCGCAGGGACACCTCCACCGCCGCCGAAACGCCCGTCATCAGCAGCATTAGCGGCAGGCCCATCAGCAGCATGAACACCACGGTCAGGGTGCCCGCCGCGCTGCGCACCGCGGTGCCCACGCCGAGCGTCATCACCGACACCAGGGCGAAGAAGACACCGACCCGCAGCAGGTCGAGCGCGACCTCGGCGGGCGGCAGCGCCACATAGCCGCCGAACAGGTCGGCGGACAGCACCGTGTAGACGACCCCGGTGGCCACGGCCCCGGACAGCACTCCGGCGGCGAACATCACCGGCCCCACCACCAGCGCCTTCGCGGCGATCACCCGGCCGCGGATCGGCGTGGCCTGCAGCGTGCTCCGGATGCCGCCCGACGCGTATTCCGAGGTGATCACCAGCATCGCCAGCGCGACCAGCGCGAACTGGGCGAACGAGGTCGCCGAGATGACCGGCTCGCTGGCCGGAAAGCCGGTTCCGCCGATCCTGTCACGGAGCATGTCCGTGGCCGTCGCCCCGCCCAGCGTCAGCGCGCTCATCACCATGAGCACCACCGCGCCGGCCAGGCACCACCAGGTGGAGCGGACCGACCACAGCTTCGCCCACTCCGCGCCGACCGCCTGACCCAGTTCCCTGGTCCGCATGTTCACCCTCCCGACTCTCGTGCGCCGTACTCCACGCTGCTCGCGGTCAGCTCCTGATATGCCTGCTCCAGCGAGGCCTCGCGGGTACGCAGCTCGTGCAGCCGGATGCCCGCCTCGTACGCCAGGTCGCCGACGCGTTCGATCGTGGCGCCGGTGGCGGCGAGCTCGTTCTCGCCGAGCCGTTCCACCGTGATCCCGGCGCCGCTCAGTCGTACGGACAGGTCGGCCGCGTGCGGGGTGCGGACGACCACGGCGGTCAGGGAGTCGCGCCCGATGACCTCCGCCAGCGGCGCGTCCATGATGAGCCGCCCCCTGCCGATCACCACCAGGTGGTCGGCGGTGAGCTGCATCTCGCTCATCAGGTGGCTGGAGACGAACACCGTGCGGCCTTCCTCGGCCAGCGAGCGCATCAGGTGGCGCACCCAGCGCACGCCGTCGAGGTCCAGGCCGTTGACCGGTTCGTCGAACATCAGCACCTCCGGATCGCCCAGCAACGCGCCCGCGATACCGAGCCGCTGGCTCATGCCCAGCGACAGCCCACCGGCCCGCTTACCCACCGCGTCCGCCATCCCGACCTGCTCAAGGACCTCCGCCACCCGGCTGCGCGCGATGCCGTTGCTGCGCGCCAGCGCCATCAGATGCGCGTACCCGCTGCGCCCGGGATGCAGTGCCCGTGCGTCCAGCATCGCGCCCACCGTCCGCAGCGGGTTCCTGATCTCGCGGTACGGCACACCGCCGATCAGCGCCGTGCCCGCGGTGGGGTGGTCGAGCCCGAGGACCAGGCGCATCGTCGTCGACTTGCCCGCCCCGTTCGGCCCGAGGAAGCCCGTGACGGTGCCGGGCCTCACGTCCAGCGACAGGTCGTCGACGACCATCCGGTCGCCGTAGCGTTTGCACAAACCTTGGAGACTGATCACGTCGGCCAACGCTAGGCAACCGACTACCGCCGCCACCATGGCGGCGAACCGCCGATTTCAGTGGCGGGAAACCGTAAAGACCGGTATCGATGCCGCTGTTTCGACGGGATCCCCAGGCTCGCACGCCGGCGCATCGTCTATCGCGAACTTCCCGCTCCCCGTCCAGGTGTACTTCCGGTGATTCAGGTGCCGGCCGTCGGCCCACGCGCTCAGATGGACGTCTACGAGCGCGCGGCACTCCGCCTCGGGCTGCTCGGTCCGGAGGAGATGAGTTGAGTGCTCGCCCGGTGGCTACGCCCCGTAGACCGGCTCGGGGTCGGCGGCCTCGGTGAGGAGTTCGGCGACCGCGTCGCCGATGTCGCCGGGGTTCCAGCGGGCGCCCCGGTCGACGCGGGGGCCGTGTCGCCAGCCGTCGGCGAGGGAGACGACGCCGCCCTCCACCTCGAAGACGCGGCCGGTGACATGGCCGGAGGCGGCCGAGCCGAGCCAGGTCACCAGGGGGGCGATGTTGGCCGGGTCCATGGCGTCGAAGCCGTCCTCGGGTCTGGCCATCATGGTGGCGAAGACCTCCTCGGTCATCCGGGTGCGGGCGGCCGGGGCGATCGCGTTCACCGTGACGCCGTAGCGGCCGAGTTCGGCGGCGGCGACCTGGGTGAGCGCGACGATGCCGGCCTTGGCCGCGGAGTAGTTGCCCTGGGCGACGCTGCCGAGCAGTCCCGCGCCGGAGGAGGTGTTGATCACTCGGGCGTCCACGGGTTCGCCCGCCTTCGACAGCTCCCGCCAGTGCGCGCCCGCGTGCCGGAGCGGCAGGAAGTGGCCCTTGAGGTGGACCCGGATCACGTCGTCCCACTCCTGCTCGGTCATCGAGACCAGCATCCGGTCGCGGACGAAACCGGCGTTGTTCACCAGGACGTCCAGTCGCCCGAAGGCGCTCAGCGCCGTCTTGACCAGCCGGTCCGCGCCGTCCCAGTCGGTGACGTCGTCGCTGTTGGCGATGGCCCGGCCGCCCAGGGCGCGGATCTCCTCGACCACCCGCAGGGCCGGGTCGCCGGAGCGCCCGTCGCCTTCGCGGCCGGTGCCGAGGTCGTTGACCACGACCCTGGCCCCCTGCCGGGCGAACTCCAGGGCGTGCTCCCTGCCGATGCCGCGCCCGGCACCGGTCACGATCACCACGCGCCCGTCACAGATCCCGCCCATGCCAGGGCTCCTTTCATCGTGATCATGCAGAGTTTCCCGGCTGTTCACCCGTCGTGTCCAGACGCGATCCGGCGCCAGGCGGGGATCTCCCCGCCGCCGTGCACGAGGATCTCCGCGCCGGTCACGTAGCCGGGGACCGCCAGCCACAGGCACACCCCGGCCACGTCCGAGGGAAGGGCCATCCGGCCCGCGGGAACGGCGGCGCCCATCCGCGCGACCCCGTCGGGGCCGCCGTAGTGGTCCGCCGAGTCCTCCGTCTCGGCGAGGCCGACGACCACCGTGTTGACCCGCACCCGCGGCGCCCACTCGGCGGCGAGGCAGGCGGCCAGGTGGTGCAGGCCCGCCTTGGCCGCACCGTACGCGGAGGTGCCCGGGGAGGGGCGGGTACCGCTGGAGCTGCCGATCATCACGACCGAGCCGCCGGAGGCGGCAAGCAGCGGGTGGGCGCGCTGCGCGACCAGCAGCGGGGCGATCAGGTTGAGTTCCACGACGCGGGCGTGCAGCCGGGGGGAGGTTCCGGCCAGGAGCGCCTGCGGTGAGCCTCCGGCGTTGTTGACCACCGTGTCGAGCCTCCCGTACCGCTCCTCGACCTCGGTGACCAGCCGGTCCACGTCCGCCACATCGCGCACGTCGGCCGCGACGAACGCGAGTCCATCGGGCAGGGTCTCCGGCTTCCTGCGGGCGCACACGACCACCTCCGCCCCGGCGGCCAGGAACGCGTCGGCGATGCCCGCGCCGAGCCCCCTGGTGCCACCGGTCACCAGCACGACCGATCCGGTGTGGTCATAGCGGACCCGGCCAGGTGCTCCGTCACTTCCACGAGCCTCGGCGTCCACCTCGCCAGGGGAACCCGTCGCGCCGTCCACATCGCCCTCAGCGTTCACGGCGCTCGCCTCCGCACCCTCGTTCTCGAAGCGGTCACCCGGGTGACCGGCCGCCGTCACAGGTGGACCGCCCTCGGAAGGACGCCCGGCGGCAGCCGCCGGGCGCACTCCTGTGTCCGGCCGTCGCGTGCTACCGTACCAAGCAAGCGTTAGGTGCGAACAGTGAGGCGCGATGAGAATCACCCTGCACGGCGGCGGAGCGGTCGCCGAGGTCGTAGTGGACGTGCCGCCGGTCAACGCGTTACCCGTCTCCGGCTGGTTCGAGCTGGCCGAGGCCGTCCAGGAGGCCGGGCACGCGCCCGAGACCCGCGTCGTGGTGCTGCGCGCCGAGGGACGAGGGTTCAACGCCGGGGTGGACGTCAAGGAGATGCAGGCCACCGCCGGGCACGCCGCGCTGGTCGGCGCCAACCGGGGGTGCTTCGCGGCGTTCGCGGCGGTCTACGAGTGCGAGGTCCCGGTGATCGCCGCCGTGCACGGCTTCTGCCTCGGTGGCGGGGTCGGGCTGGCGGGCAACGCCGACATCGTGGTGGCCTCCGACGACGCCTACTTCGGCCTGCCCGAGGTGGACCGGGGCGCGCTCGGCGCGGCCACCCACCTGGCCAGGCTGGTCCCCCAGCATCTGATGCGGGCCATGGTCTACACGTGCCGCACCGTCACCGCCGCCGAACTGCACGCCTTCGGCTCGGTGCTGGAGGTCGTGCCCCGCGACCGGCTGCGCGAGACCGCCTTCGAGGTCGCCGCCCAGATCGCCGGAAAGGACCCCTACGTCATCCGGCGGGCCAAGGAGTCGCTGAACGGCATCGACCCGGTCGATGTCAGGCGCAGCTACCGGTTCGAGCAGGGGTTCACCTTCGAGCTCAACCTGATGGGCTCCGGCGACCGGCACCGCGACGCGTTCATCGCGAGGAACGACGGCTCGGCGGACTCCCCGGCCTCCACCACGGGCGAGGAGGTCGGCGGTCGGTGAGCGGAGAGCACGGCAGGTGGCCGGGAGACGGAACGATCCGCGGAGCGAGCGAAGGGGTGGTGGACGACCGGTGAGCAAAGTGATGTCGGTCGAGGAGGTCGTCGGGTCGTTGCGCAGCGGCATGACGATCGGGATCGGCGGCTGGGGGTCGCGTCGCAAGCCGATGGCACTGGTCCGGGCGATCTGCCGGTCCTCCCTGGAGGACCTGACGGTCGTCTCGTACGGCGGGGCCGACGTCGGCCTGCTGTGCGCGTACGGCAAGGTCGCCCGGGTGGTCGCCCCGTTCGTGTCGCTCGACTCGATCCCCCTCGAACCGCACTTCCGGACCGCCAGGCAGACCGGGACCGTGGAGTTCACCGAGTACGACGAGAGCATGTTCATGTTCGGCCTGCTCGCGGCGGCGCACCGGCTGCCGTTCCTGCCGACCCGCGCCGGGCTCGGCTCGGATGTGATGCGGGTCAACCCCGAACTGCGGACCGTGCGGTCGCCCTATGCCGGAGGCGAGGAGCTGGTCGCCGTCCCCGCGCTGACCCTGGACGTCGCGCTCGTCCACCTCAACCGGGCCGACTCCCGCGGCAACGCCCAGTATCTCGGCCCCGACCCCTACTTCGACGACCTCTACGCCAAGGCGGCCGAGCGCTGCTACGTCTCCTGCGAGCGCGTGGTGGACACCGCCGACCTGCTCAAGGAGGGGCCGGTCCAGTCGCTGCTGATCAGCCGGTCCATGGTGACCGGTGTGGTGGAGACCCCCGGCGGCGCCCACTTCACCACCTGCGAGCCCGACTACGGCCGCGACGAGGCGTTCCAGAAGGCGTACGCGAGCGCCGCCACCGGCCCCGAGACGTGGCGGGCCTTCACCGGCCGCTACCTGTCCGGGGACGAGGCCGCCTACCAGGAAGCCGTACGCCGGTTCCGGGAGGAGTCATGACCTTGACCGTCGCCACGCGGGCCGAGGTGTGCGTCGTCGCCTGTGCCGAGGCGTTCAGGGGGAACGGGGAGATCCTGGCCGCGGGCATCGGCGGCGCGATCACCGTGCTGGCCGCCCGGCTGGCCCGGCTCACCTTCGAACCCGACCTCGTCACGCACGACGGGGTGTGCCTGCTGACCGGTGACGTACCGGCCCTGGGCGAGAGCCCGGAGGTCGTCGAGGGATGGCTGCCGTTCAGGGACCACCTGTGGCTGGTGCTCAACGGCAGGCGGCACGTCATGCTGGGGGCCAGTCAGATCGACCGGTACGGCAACAGCAACATCTCCTGCATCGGCGACTGGTCCCGGCCCAGGTCCCAGCTCCTGGGCGTGCGCGGGGTGCCGGGCAACACCGTGTGCTGCCCGACCAGCTACTGGATCCCCCGCCACTCGACCCGGGTGTTCGTACCGCGGGTGGACATGGTCAGCGGCGTCGGCCACGACCGCGCGGCCGAGGCGGGGCCGAGCGCCCACCGCCACCACGACCTGCGCCGGGTGGTCACCGACCTGGCGGTGCTGGACTTCCAGAGCCCCGACCACTCGATGCGCCTGGCCTCGGTCCACCCGGGCGTCACCGTGGACGAGGTCGTGGCGGCGACCGGCTTCCCGCTGGTCGTCACCGGCGACGTCCCCGAGACCCGGCAGCCGACCGGCGAGGAACTCCGCGTCCTGCGCGAGGTCCTCGACCCAGGCTCACTCCGCGACCGCGAGATCCGCACCTGACCGCCTCCCGTCTCCGGAACCGGGGATTCCGTCCCTCACAGGCCCTGCCGGTCGATTCGTTCTCGATCTTCGTGACCTGGGGTCCCGCATCGGATGGCGAGACCGCCGGAGTCCTCACCGGCCGGGCTTCCCGCCTCACCGCCAGCCGCCCGTCAGGAGAACTCCCATGACCTCGTACTCCGGCCCCGTCCCAGACCCACAGGGACCCGAGAACGGCACGTCCGCACCGGAGGAGGAGCCGCCGAGGCTGGTGACGCGGCTCACCGAGATGGTCGGCTGCCGCCACCCCGTCGTACAGACCGGCATGGGCTACGTGGCCGGGGCCCGGCTGGCCGCCGCCACCTCCGCCGCCGGAGGTCTGGGCGTCATCGCGGCGGCCACCATGCCCATCGAGCAGATGACCGCCGCGATCCGGTCGGTCAAGGAGCGCACCGACGCGCCCTTCGGGGTGAACATCCGCTCCGACGCCGACGACGCCCGCGAGCGGATCGACGTCATGATCCGCGAAGGCGTACGGGTCGCGTCGTTCGCGCTGGCCCCCAAGCGCGAGCTGATCGCCCGGCTGAAGGACGCCGGGGTGCTGACGATCCCCTCGGTCGGCGCGCGCCGGCACGCCGAGAAGGTCGCCGCCTGGGGCGTGGACGCGGTGATCGTGCAGGGCGGTGAGGGCGGCGGGCACACCGGGGCCGTCCCCACCACCGTGCTGCTCCCCCAGGTCGTGGACGCGGTGGACATCCCGGTGATCGCGGCGGGCGGGTTCTGCGACGGGCGCGGGCTGGTCGCCGCCCTGTCGTACGGCGCCTGCGGGGTCGCGATGGGCACCCGTTTCCTGCTGACCTCGGACTCCACGGTCGGCGACGAGGTGAAGAAGGTCTACCTCGGCACCGCCGAGACGGTGGTCACCACGCGGGTGGACGGCGTTCCGCACCGCGTGCTGCGCACCCCGTTCGTCGACTCGCTGGAACGCTCGCGCCTGCGACTGCTCCGCGCGGTGGCCAACGGGGCCAGGTTCAAGCGGCTGTCCGGCATGTCGTGGGCGGCGATGATCCGCGAGGGCCACCGGATGCGGCACGGCCGGGACCTGACCTGGGCCCAGGTGCTCCAGGCGGCCAACACCCCGATGCTGCTGCGGGCCGCCATGGTGGACGGGCGCGCGGACCTCGGTGTCATGGCCTCCGGGCAGGTCGTCGGGCTGATCGACGACCTGCCGTCCTGCGCGGAGCTGATCGGCCGGATCATGTCGGAGGCGCACGCCGTGCTGGACCGGCTGGACCGGCTGGGCCGGACGCCTTGATCCTGACGGCCTCGGCTCGGCGTGCCTCCGCGGGGGTGGGCCCCCGGGTCAGTTCACCAGAACCTCCCGAGGATGCCCCGGCCTTCAGGCCGGGAAGGAATCGGGAGCGGGAGGGCCGCCAAGGTCCAAGCGTGAGTCATTTCGATC
>NZ_JBFAOJ010000166.1:0-10067 GCF_040675205.1 Streptosporangium sp. NPDC049644
TGTGTTTGTTTATTTCTTCTTTTGTGAGTTGTGTTCTGGTGCGCCCGCGCCCGCGCGCCCCGCGGTGCGGGGCGACGGCCACCTCGGTGTGACAGCTAGTCGGCCAGGTCGACCGAGCGGCCGCTGTCGGCGCCGATCTCCGCGCCGATCTGGTCGATCACGTCGGCCGGGATGGCGGTGTCGACGGTGAGCGCGATGAGGGCCTTGCCGCCCTTGACGTCCCGGGCCACCTGCATCGAGGCGATGTTGATCGAGTGGTCGCCGAGGATGCGGCCGACCACGCCGACGACGCCGGGGCGGTCGGTGTAGGTGAAGAACGACAGGTGGTCGGTCGGCTCGATCTCCATCTGGTAGCCGTTGACCTCGACGATCTTCGTGATCTGCCGCGGACCCGACAGGGTGCCGGAGACCGAGACCGCGCGGCCGTCGGCGAGGACGCCGCGGACCGTCACCACGTTGCGCCAGTCGGGGCTCTCCGCGCTGGTGACCAGCTCGACCGAGACGCCGCGGTCCTTGGCCAGCAGCGGGGCGTTGACATAGGTGACGGAGTCCTCGACCACGTCCGTGAAGACACCCTTGAGCGCGGCCAGCTCCAGCACGCGGACGTCGTGGGCGGCGATCTCGCCGCGCACCTCGACGTCGAGCTTGGTGGCGACCTCGCCCGCGAGGGCCGTGAACACCCGGCCGAGCTTCTCGGCCAGCGGCAGACCCGGCTTGACGTCCTCGGCGACGGCGCCGCCCTGGACGTTGACCGCGTCGGGCACGAACTCCCCGGCGAGGGCGAGCTTCACGCTACGCGCCACCTGGGTGCCTGCCTTCTCCTGGGCCTCGTGGGTGGAGGCGCCCAGGTGCGGGGTGACGACCACCTGGTCGAGTTCGAAGAGCGGGCTGTCGGTGACCGGCTCCTTCGGGAACACGTCGATGCCGGCGCCGGCGACGCGGCCCTCCTTGATCGCGGAGTAGAGGGCGTTCTCGTCGATGATGCCGCCGCGGGCGACGTTGATGAGGCGGACGTTCGGCTTGACCGCGTGCAGCTCCCTGTCACCGATGAGGCCGATGGTCTCCTTGGACTTGGGCAGGTGCACCGTGATGAAGTCCGCCTCGCGCAGGGCCTCCTCCAGTGTGACCAGGCGGACGCCCATCTGCGCGGCGCGGGCCGGCTGCAGGTAGGGGTCGTAGGCGATCAGCTCGACGCCGAACGGCTGGAGGCGCTGCGCGACCAGCTGGCCGATCTTGCCGAGACCGAGGATGGCGACGACCTTCTCGTCGAGCTCCACGCCGGTGTACTTCGAGCGCTTCCACTCGCCGCCCTTGAGCGCGGAGTGCGCCTGGGCGACGTTGCGGGCGGAGGCGAGGATCAGCGCGACGGTGTGCTCGGCGGCGCTGGTGATGTTGGAGGTCGGCGCGTTGACGACCATGACGCCCGCCTTGGTGGCGGCCTCCACGTCGACGTTGTCCAGCCCGACACCGGCGCGGGCGACGACGCGGAGCTTGGGCGCGTGGGCGATCGCCTCGGCGTCGACCTGCGTGGCGCTGCGCACGATGAGCGCGTCCACGTCGGCGAGCGCGGGCAGGAACTGGGCACGGTCGGCGCCGTCGGTGTGGCGGACTTCGAAGTCCGCGCCCAGGACCGCGAGACCGGCCTCGGAAAGTTCCTCGGCGACCAGTACGACGGGCTTGTTCACAGGCTGGATCCTTACTAGGCGGTGAGGGTGCACGGACCTCACGTAGTCTATCGACGCTTGTGAACGTATTCACGAGTGTCCCGAGATGCGAGACGCGACCGCCCCATGATCCAGCACGCCGGTACCCGCTCCTGACACATCCCATGCACCAAAATTCAAGTTGGTCTTGATCCTAAGAAAACTTCGCGATTACCCTGATAAGCCGTGGGTCACTACCTATCGTTCCTCATATGAGCATCGGGAACCCCGCTCTCGGCAACGTACTCGCGCAGCACGGCGAGCCGCACCGGCTGCTGGCGGCGCTTGCCGAATGGGGACTCCTGGTCGCCGTGCGACCTGACCGCTCCGTCGTGCTCGGCACGACGCAGGCCGGTGAGCGTGTCCTGCTCGGATACACCTCGGCGGACACCTACGCGCGGCACCGTGGCAGCCACTCGCTGTCGGCGTGCGACGCCGACACAGTCCTCGACATCCAGCGGGTCACCGGCGTACGGGAGATAGTGATCGACGCGGCGGGACCCGCGGCCGCGGCCGTGCCGATCGAGGATCTCCAGCGGTACCTGCTCTCGAAGCGCAGCGGCCCCGCGCCCGTGCTGTCGAGCACGACGCCGACGGCGTACGCGACCGGGGCGATGGCCACGGTCTCGCGTCCCGCGCCGGCGCGCCCGCAGAGAACGCCGGTGCCCGCCGCGCCCGCCCAGCCGTGGATCCCCGCGCCCCGGCCCCACCTGTCGGGGCCGATGCAGATGGTGGATCCCGGCTACCGGAGGTGCGAGCACCCGATCCTGCCCGCGCTGCGCGCCGCGATCTCGTACCTGCTCGTCGACTACCCGCTCGTCCATCACGTGTGGATCTCCGAGGCCAGCACCTCCTCCGGCGCTCCGGGAATCATGCTGCACGTGAAGGTGCACATGTCGGCGGCCGAGGACGTGGTCAGGGACATCCATCGCGGGGTGCGCGCCCGGTTGCCACAGCTCGCCGCGAGCGAGGCGCCGATCCTGATGGCCAGGGTCGCCGACGCCCGCAGCGAGCAGCGGATGATCGAACTGGGCGCCCACGTGGTCTGCGCCGACGTCACCGACTGAACCGGTCCGCGGGGCACGGGCGCTGAACACCCGCCCCGCGGACCGGCCCGGCTATCCCAGTCGCCGGGCCGGTGTCACCCTGGTCCTGGCGGACGCCATCGCGATCAGCGCCGCCAGCAGCGGCAGGCCGATGCCCACCACCAGCAGCGTCTGCCACGGCACGCTGAGGATGACGCCCAGCTTCTCGAACGGGACCCCGTTGAGCGCGATCTCACGCTCGGCGTCACGCCGCAGGCTCACCTGACTCGCCAGCGCGAGCCCGGGGACCAGCCCGGCGAGTAGTCCCAGGGGCACACCGAACCCGGCGACGACCGTCGCCTGCCCCGCCGCCACCAGCCTGCGTGTCAGGGGACGCGCCCCGACCGCCGAGAGCGTGTCGAGGTCGGGACGGGCGTCGGCCGCGGCCAGCCCGGAGGCGGTGAGCGTTCCGCCGAGCACCACCAGCGAGGCGAGGCCCGCCATGACCCACATGATTCCGGGGACCCTGTCGGCTCTGTTCCGCCGGACCCCCCGCTCGGTCTCGACCGCGACGTTGGGGGTGACGGCGCGCACCGGCCCGCTGAGCCGCTGCTCCTGCTCCGGGGTCAGCCGGGCGACCGCCGGATCCACGAGCAGGTGGCTGAGCTTGGGGATGAACCCCGCCCTGGTGATCGCGGCGACCGGCAGCACACCGCGCACGTTGAACGGTCCCGGAACGGTGACCACCACCGCGGGCACGGCGAGGACCTGTTCCTTCTCCTGGTCGCTGCCACGTGTCCAGGTCCGGAGACGGAGCCTGCCGTCCCTGACCGTTTTCGGATTGAAGACCACGGCCTTCCCCTCCGCCAGCGCCGCCTCGGCCGCCCGGTCGGTGCGGCCCAGCAGGAGACGGAGCAGGCCCGGCCCGCCCACGGGGATCTCGTTCAGCGGACCCGTCGAGGTCATGCAGCGGCTGCATCTGCCATCTCGCGCGTGGAAGTCCACCGTCCTGCCCTTGGCGTCGACAGGCCGGTAGGTCTCCACCAGCGGCACGCCGGGAAGCGTCCGATCGACGATCGGACGGATCTCCTTCCAGGACTCCTCCGTCACGTCGTCGCCGTGGATCGCCGTGGTGCCCGTCGGATAGGCCGGCCGGTAGTACTCCTCCGACGCCCGCTCGCTGCTGGCGACGCCCACGGCGACCGTGCTGAACGCCGCCGCCGCGGCCAGCACCGCCACGACGGCGGGAGCCGTACGGCCGCGGTTGCGGGAGGCGTCGCGGACGGCCAGCCGGAGGGGCAGCGGGAACCCTCCGGCCAGGCCGCCGATCCGCCGAATGAGCCAGGGCGTCACCATGACCAGGCCGAGCAGCCCGAGCACCGCGCCGAAAAGGACCACCGCGTCGGTCGACCGGACCCCGTAGACCATGGCCCCGGCCCCCGCCGCCAGCAGGACCAGTCCGAGCAGCGGCCATCCGGTCCGGTCACGCGTCTCGGCCCGCCGGCCGGCGAGTGCCGCCACCGCGTCGGCCCGGGCGGCCTGTACGGCGGGCACCACGGCCGCCGCCACCCCGCTGACCACGGCGAGCGCCGCGACCAGCGCGATCTGCCCAAAGGGAATCTCGAACGCCCCAAGACCACCGGCCGGCCAGATCCCCGCCCAGGCCACGATCCCCCTGGCGACGGCGATCCCGAGGGCGGCTCCCAGCACGGCGGCGACCAGGCCCAGGGTCAGCCCGTCGGCCAGCACGACCAGCTTGAGGTGGCGGGCCGAGCCGCCCTGGGCGGTGATGAGCGCGAGCTCCCTGCGCCGGCGCCGCAGGCCGACGGCGAAGGCGGGCCCGGCCAGCAGCACGACCTCCAGCACGGCCAGGGTCACCCCGGAAACGGCTGCCAGGACGGCGCCGCGCGTGATGGTGGATCTCGTCCCGGGCTCTTCGACCGCCTGGTCCGGACCGCCTCCCACGGGCGGCGGGTTCTCCAGCACCGCCCGCGACAGCACGGTCACCCCCGCCTGGTTGAACCGGCGTGTCTCGGTCCAGGTGACCGGCGCCGGAGCGTCCAGCAACCAGGACCGCTCGGCGTCGATCACCCCCGAACCGGGGTTCAGCGAGCCGGGCAGCCCGATGATCGCGCGCCTGCGGCCGCCCGGCTGCGAGACCACCGTTCCCACCACACGCTTGGGCACGTCGTCACGGGTGTAGCGGAGGGTCGAGCCCACGGCCGGCTCCATGGAGTCGGTGACGACCACCTCGTCGGCGGCCTGCGGGTAGCCCCCCCGGACAAGCGGGAACATGGCGCCCGCCATCGGGTCGCGCAGGTCCACCTCCAGGACCTGCGCGAAATCGTAGGCGGCCCCCGTCCAGTACTCCCCTGAGCCGCTGTTCATCGGGATGATCCGGCTGCCGGGTCCGGCCAGGGCCAGGATCTCCGCCCGGGACCGCGACGGCTCCCCCTCCTTTCGAGGTCGCCAGTCGTAGCCCGTCACGTCCTGCCTGATCGGCCCGGCGGCCCCGGTGTCCGTCAGCTTGGCGTCGGCCGCGCCCAGGTCCATGGTCAGCCGCTCCTCCGGCCGGAGGTTCTCGGTCGCGGAGAAGGTGAGCGCGGCGGTGACCGCGAGGACGGGCAGGCCGATCATCACGATGATGAGCGCGCTGCGCGCCTTCGCCCGGACGATGCTCCGGCGGGAGATCCGCAGTGCGGCGAGGAGGGCGCTCATGCCTCTCCTCCGCTCCGCGGCCCCGAGGCGGGGGTGCGTTCCGCGCTCGACCGGGCACTCTCCAGGGGCGTGGCGGTGGAGTCGGCGATCTCGCCGTCGCGCAGGAAGATCACTCGGTCGGCCCAGGCGGCGTAGCGGGGTTCGTGGGTGACGAGCAGCACGGTGGCCCCCGCGTCGCAGCGGCCGCGCAGCAGCTGGAGGATGTCGTCGCCGGTGGGGGTGTCGAGGGCGCCGGTGGGTTCGTCGGCCAGGATCAGCCGCCGCTCCCCGACCAGGGCACGGGCGATCGCCACTCGCTGGCGCTGGCCGCCGGAGATCTCGTCGGGGAAGCGGCCGGCGACGTCGGCCAGACCGACCTTGGCGAGGGCGTCCCCCGCCTCGCGGCGGGCCTGCCCGGCCCTGACGCCGTCCAGCTCGCGCGGGAGCATGACGTTCTCCGCCGCGGTCAGCGACGGGATCAGGTTGAGGTCCTGGAAGACGTAGCCGACATGGCGGCGGCGGAGCCCGGCGAGCCCCCCGGCGGTCATGCCGGAGAGCGGCGTGCCCGCCACCACGACCTCACCCGAGGTGGGCCGGTCCAGGCCGCCGGCGAGGTTGAGCAGAGTGGACTTGCCCGACCCCGACGGCCCCATCACCGCGACCAGCTCGCCTGCGGCGACGTCCAGGCTCACCTCCCGCAGCGCCGGTACGGCCTGCGGCCCGTCTCCGTGTACGCGGCTCACGTCCATGAGCCGTACGACCGGATCGAAACTCATTTCTGCTTCTCCTGCGTCTGGGGGGAGGCCGTGAGCACTGCCTCGCAGTGGTCGAGCCAGCGCTGTTCGGCCTCGGCCTGGAAGATCATCGAGTCGAGCACCAGCCGCTGGGCGGGACCCTCGACGTTCGCCCGCTTGGCTCGGACGAACTCCTGCAAGGTGCGCATGGTCGCGGTGCGCTGGGCCTGGATGATCGGCCGCACGTCCGCGGCGGCGGTGACCGCCATCGCGAGCTTGATGACCAGCTCGTCCCGAGGCCGGTCCGACTGGGCGACGGGGGTGCCGAACCATCGCTCCATCTCGGCCCGGCCGGCCTCGGTGATCGAGTAGACGACCCGGCCCTGCTCGTCCTGCTCGCCGGGGCTCACCAGGCCGTCGCGTTCCATCCGGGAGAGCGTCGTGTAGATCTGGCCGATGTTGAGCGGCCAGGTCGCCCCCGTCGACGCCTCGAACTCGGCGCGCAACTGGTAGCCGTAGCGAGGTCCCTGGCTCAGCAGGGCGAGGAGCCCGTGTCGGATCGCCATGCATACTGAGTATGCATACTCAGTATGCTCGCTGCAAGAGATCTGCATATTCTGGACAGGTTCCGCCCTTGGGGCCGATACTCGGAGGATGAGCTCGACGCATCCCCCGTCCCGTGCCTCCGACGGGGATCGCGATCGTGCGATCAACGAGCTCCGTGACCGTGCTGTCGAGGGGCATCTGTCGCACGACACGTTCCTCGGCCGCGTCGACATGGCCCTGCGTGCCCGCAATCAGGGCGAACTCGACAATCTCGTCGCCGACCTGCCGCAACGCGGCCGGTTCCGCCGCATGGTCACCGAGGTCGTCGCCTCGGCCTCCGACTTCACCAAGCGGGTGGAGTCGGCCTGGCGGCGTCCCAGGCTGCCCAGGCTGGCACTGCCCGCCGACGACCGGACCCGCTACGTGGTGGGCCGGGGCTCCGCCTGCGACCTGGTCCTCGCCGACCTGACCGTCTCCCGGGTGCACGCCGAGCTCCGCCGCGACGAGGACGGCTGGGTCCTCGTCGACCTCGGCTCGTTGAACGGCACCCGGCTGAACGACTGGCGCCTGGTGGGCCCGGCGAAGGTCCGGCCGGGCGACGTCGTCTCCTTCGGCGACTGCGGCTTCCTGATGATCACGCCTCAGCTGTTGTCATGACCTCGGCGCCCGGCCCTCCCGTGCCCGGTCGCCCTCCTCAGTCGGCCTCGGTCACCTCTGCCTCGGCCACTCCCGCCCCGGCCTCCCCGAGTTTCTCCGCGGTCAGGGTGTAGCGCGTGGTCAGCACGATGCTGACCACCATCAGCAGCGCGGGCAGCAGCGTCGTGCCGTACAACACGGCCGTGGTCGCCGACTCGGGCTGCGCGACCGGCGTGGCGGGGTCGGACTCCACGAACCCGGTCGCACCGAGCAGCCAGCCGAGGATGAACGCGCCGAACGCGAAGACCACGGTCTCGGCGGCGGTCCACAGCCCGGTGAACACTCCGGCACGCCGCTTTCCGGTGACCAGCGTGTCGTGGACGATCACATCCGAGAGCATCGAGAACTGCAGCAGCTGGAACCCCGCGTAACCGATGCCGACGAGAAGCACGCAGGCGTGCGCGTACGCCGAGCCGAGCGGTCCGGAGAAGGCCATCCCGACGGTGCCCACCGTGAACAGCGCCGACGACAGGATCATCGCCCCGCGCTTGTCGTAACGCTTGGACAGCCAGACCCAGAGCGGCATGGTGATCAGCAGCGGGCCGACGATGCCCAGGAAGAGCGTGGTGGTCGCCGCCGGATCACCCAGCGTGTAGGTGGCGAAGTACGGTGAGCCGGCCAGCATGATCCCGGCCGCGAGCATCTGGGCGCAGCTCAGGCCGAGCAGCACCATGAACGTCCGGTTCGAGCGGGCGGCGGTGAACTGGGCGCCAAGCGACGACTCCGCCTCGGCCCGCGCGACCATCGGGGCGCGGGCCGTGCCGAAGAAGGCCGCGAGCATCGACAGCAGCAGCACCCCGCCGACGACCAGCCCCATGGTCCGGTAGCCGGAGACCTCGGTGCCCGCGATCATCGGCGCGACGGCCCCGGAGAGCAGGATCCCCAGGCCGACGAAGACCATCTTCCACTGCAGCAGGGAGGAGCGCTCGTGGTAGTCGTCGGTCATCTCCGCGGGCATGGCCTTGTACGGCACCTCGTAGAAGGCGTAGGCCGTCGCGGTGAGGAAGTAGCAGAGGCCGACGTACAGCGCGGCGGACAGACCGGTGAGCGGAGGGCCCGCGAAGGTGAGCGTGAAGGTCACCGGCAGGGTGAGCGCGCCCAGCAGCATCCACGGGCGGCGGGCCCCGAAGCGGGAGACCGTCCGGTCGGAGCGCTGGCCCACCCAGGGGTTGATGAACATGTCCCAGAGCTTGGGCAGGAAGGCCACCACCCCGGCGATCCAGGCGGGAACCGCCAGCACGTTCGTCATGTAGAAGAGCAGCAGCAGGCCGGGGACGGTGGAGAAGGTCGCGGTGCAGATTGAGCCGACACCGTAGCCGATGCGCACGCCGCGCGGCACGGTGACGACGGCGGGTGAGGGCGCCGGGGAGATCATGCCACATTCAATCGCAGCGAGTGACCGCTTGGTAGGTCCCGGGCGACGCGAATATTTTTACCTTCCTCGTCGAGGGCCCCCCTCGCCTTACCCGGCCCAGTCGATCTTCATGTCGACTGATGTCATGAATGCCCAGCTCAGACGGGCTGAAAAGGGACTTACCAGGGCACATCTCCCCCAACTTGGACCGGTGCATCGTCAGCCCCAGACGTCTATGTGATCACTCTGGTTTACCTGGAGCCCGCAATTAATGTCGGTAATTTGCTGACAAAGCCGACCTGCCCCCGACAGAATGCGGAACCGTCCAGCGTCTCACCAACTGGAGGAACCGACATGCGCAGACCACTAGGGGTACTGCTGTGCCTCGGGAGCCTGGCGGCCCTCAGCACGCCGATCGCCACCGCGCACGCCGCGTCCGCCCCCTTGGCCGAGTGCCGCGTGTACGCCGCCAAGCCCTACGTCACCGCGGCGGGACGGATCCAGGCCTCCGCCGCACGGCTGGGCTGCGACGACACCGCGCTGGTCCGCGTCCGCATCAAGCGCGCCGTGGCCGGCGCCGACCCGGTCGTCAAGAGCGCCTCCCTGCGCGGGACCAACGGGCGGGTGACCGTGAGACTGTGGTGCGCTCCCGGCGTCTACTACTCCGTCGCCACCGACTACCGGGGCAACGTCAGCCGTTCCAAGGCCGTCAGGCTCGCCTGCTCCCCCGCGGCCACCCCGAGCCCCACCTCCACCGCCCCGACCCCCGGCCCGGTCCCCACCCCGACGGCCACCACCAAGCCGACACCGGCTCCGACCCGCACCACCACCGCCCCCACCCCCGCGCCGGGAGGGTCCACCACCTCCGAGGAGGTGGTGCGCCTGACCAACGCCGAACGGCAGAAGGGCGGCTGCGCCCCGCTCGTCTCCGACCCCCAGCTGCGCTCGGCCGCGCAGGGCCACTCCGACGACATGGCGGCCAAGAACTACTTCAGCCACACCTCGCCGGACGGCACGGACATGACCGCCCGCATCAAGGCGAGCGGGTTCAGCCCGATGCGAGCCTGGGCGGAGAACATCGCGATGGGCCAGCGCACCCCCGCCGAAGTGGTGCGGGGCTGGATGAACAGCTCCGGTCACCGGGCCAACATCATGAACTGCGCCTACACCCATCTCGGGGTGGGCGTGGCCAACAGCTCACGCGGCATCTACTGGACCCAGAACTTCGCCAAGCACTGAGCATCACCGGGGACCGGGTCCGGCCGGGCGCCCAGCCCGGCCGGACCCCGCCGCCGACCGGCTCAGATAGGAA